>DATCXG010000603.1:0-4099 GCA_036565945.1 Gemmatimonadaceae bacterium | reverse complement strand
CCCGCGGCTATGAG
Source organism: Gemmatimonadaceae bacterium (assembly GCA_036565945.1). Classification (GTDB taxonomy): domain Bacteria; phylum Gemmatimonadota; class Gemmatimonadetes; order Gemmatimonadales; family Gemmatimonadaceae; genus JADGGM01. Next base: position 4,085 of record DATCXG010000603.1, on the reverse strand, counting down.
CGCGGGGCGAGTAACGGCATCGGTGGGGTGAGCTCGACCTACCCTCCAGCTCCTCCGTGCCTTGGATTCGTCGCCACCTTCTTCATGGCCTCGAGGACGAGTACCGCGATCGTCGCCCTCGTCTGGTCCTTCTGCAGATCCAGCGTCAATAGCGCATGACCCACGTCAGCCCCGCCGCTGTAGCGCGGCCGTGCCGCATTGAGGGCGAACGCGAGTACATCGGTCTCGCATCGCTCACACTCGCACAGATGCGGATACTGCGGGCGCAGCTCATCGTACACCGAGCGAATGGTGCTCTCGAGAAGGTTCTTCATCATCCGGCCAACGGTAGCTGTCGCCGCGGCTCCACTACCGGGGCACCGGTGAACGTGGAGCCGGTCGTACCCGTGAGCTCCACCATGAGATAGTGCCCTATCATCGACTCATCCCCAGGCACGAGCACCGTGTGGTGACCACGAGTGCGACCCTGAAGCAGCGTACCGCGACGTGAGACCTTCTCCAGCAGCACCTCATGCCGGGACCCCAGGAGCGCCATGTTGCGCGCGCGTGCACCCTCGCGCACCACCTCGATGAGCCGTTCCAGCCGTTCAGCCGCCACGTCATCCGGCACCGCCAGCTCTGCCGGGAGCCGCGTGGCAGGCGTACCATCTCGCATGGAGAACTTGAAGGTGAACGCGTCGTCGAACTCCACTTCACGCACGGCGCTCAGAGTCTCCTCGAAGTCAGCATCAGTCTCCCCCGGGAACCCCACGATGATATCCGTCGTGAGCGCGATGCCGGGAATGCCGGAGCGCAGCCTCTCCACGCACTGCATGTATCCTTCACGCGTGTAACGACGCAGCATCCGCTTCAACGTGCGTGACGAGCCGGCCTGCATGGGCAGGTGCACGTGCTCGCAGACCTCCGGCGTCTCCGCCATGGCCTCGATCACACGGTCGCTGAAGTCGTTCGGGTGTGGGCTGGTGAAACGCACCCGCCGGATCCCGTCCACGGCTCCCACCGCGCGCAGCAGATCGGCAAAGTCATGCTCGCCGTCGTTGTACGAATTCACCGTCTGGCCCAACAGCGTGACCTCGGTGATCCCGTGCGCGGCGATCTCCTCCGCCTCCCGTACCGCATCGACCAATCTACGGCTGCGCTCCGAGCCTCGCGTCATCGGAACTATGCAGTAGGTGCATCTGTAATCGCAGCCCCGCTGAACGGGGACCCATGCCCGAACCCCATCGAATCGACGCGCGTGGAAATCCTCGTAGTGCTCCTCGATGTCGAAATCCACCTTCGCCACACGCTCGCCCGCACGCGCACCATCGATCAGCGCCGGCAGGGAGCGGTACCCGTCCGGCCCCACCACCAGCTGAACGTGCCGCGCACGATCGAGCAACGCACGCCCCATCCGCTGCGCCATGCACCCGGTCACACCAAGCACGGTGTCGGGCTTCATGAAACGCTTCAGCTCTCCCAGACGGCCTATCACCCGCTGTTCCGCGCGGTCGCGGATGGCACATGTGTTGACCAGGATCACATCCGCGCCCTCGGGACCATCCACGGGCTCGTAGCCGTACTCGGCCAGCCGTCCGTACATCAGCTCGGAGTCGCTGACGTTCATCTGGCAGCCGTAGGTCTCTATGTAGACAGTGGGATGTTTTTCTGGGGCCATTGCACTACCGGTACCTGGTGACAGGAGTGGAGAGCACGCCCATGGCGTACTGCCCTGCGGGCAAGGTTCGTACGCTCCAAGATAACGCCGCAGGCCAGTCGCTGTCAGCTCCGCTAGCGCGGAGCCATCACTACATGGCACTGGCGAACAGGGCTCCGTCGCGCAGTTCCAGCCGGGCGTGAAAGCGCGTCCCACGAGGCAGCGCTGGTTGGGACAGATTCGCGGTCAGATAGTCTTCCGTGAGACCCTGCCGGCGGCCTTCCGCATCATAGCCGCCTATGACAACAACATCCGCCGCCCCGCCCGCGCGAGTCCACTCATACTCGGCGCTCTTCCGCAAGCCGAGCGCGCGAAGTTCGCCCGAGCGGCGTTTGATGGTGGCGGAAGCAACGTGATCGCTCAGCCGCTCCGCACCCGTGCCCGGGCGCATCGAGTACGGGAAGACGTGCAGCCCTGTGAAGGGGAGTGAGTCGACTATCGACATGGTCGCGCGGTGGTCGTCGTCGGTCTCGCCGGGGAAGCCGGCGATGACATCGGCGCCGAGTCCGAACACGGGAGCGTCACGTACTATACGCTCGACCGCCGCGGCGTAGCGGGCGGCGGTGTACCAGTGGCGCCCCATGCGCTTGAGAACTCTATCTGACCCGGACTGCAGTGGTGCGTGCAGGTAGGGAACGAGTCCTCCATCGGCCGCGGCCAGCCGCTCGCGCAGCCGATCGTCCACCTCCGTAGCTTCCACCGATGAGAGCCGGAAGCGAGCGCTGGGGACCTCGCGCACCAGACGATCCACCAGCGCCGAGAGCGAGCTCCCATTGTCGGCACCGTAGGTGCCTATGTGTATCCCTGTGAGCACTATCTCCGCATGGTGCTCGGCGAGTCGCGCGGCCTCCGCCAGCAACTCGTCAGGCTGGCGCGAACGGTTTTCCCCGCGCGCCAACGTCGTCGCGCAGAAAGTGCAGTGCTCGTCGCAGCCGTCCTGGATCCGCAGCAGCGCGCGTGATCCCGACTGTCGCGCTGGCCGTGCGCGCGCGAGCGCGGGATCCACTCCGAGCGAGAGAGCCACCCCTTCCAGGTCGGCACCGGGCAGCACGTGATCCACGGTTGGCAGAGCTCGCAGCGAGTGGAGCGCATCTCGTTCGGGGTCGAGCGCGGCCGCGCATCCCATCACCACCGTGCGGATGGCGGGATTCTCCCTGGCCGCGCGCCTCACGCTCTGGCGAAGATCAGCCTCGGCGCGCGAAGTAACCGCACAACTGTTGAATAGCGCCGCATCGGCATCCTCGGGCGAATCGACGATCTCCACGCCACCCGCCTCGAGCATGGCCCTGGCCGCCTCGCTGTCGTACTGGTTCGCGCGACAGCCGAAGGTAGCTATGTAGACCTTCACTGCCCCGGTCCCACGGGGAGGGCGATGTGGAACTGGCTCCCCTGGCCCGAGTTGCTCTGAACCCAGATACGACCGCCATGCGCCTCCACCACGAGCTTGCAGAATGCCAGACCGAGACCGGAGCTCCTGGTCCTCGGCAGCTCTGGATGCCTCACCCGCTCGAACTTGCGGAAGATCACCTCGTGATACTCCGGCGGGATCCCGGGACCGTTGTCGGCCAGGGTGAACAATACGCCACCACCATCGCCGGCCTCCGGATACGGCCGCGCCGAGATGGAGATCTTCACCTGGGAACCAGCGTGGGTGAGCGCGTTCTGAATGAGATTCGAGAACACTCGCTTCATCAGAGCTGGGTCGGCGTGGAACGTGGGGCAGTCGACCGCGATGTCCGTGACCACCTGCGCACGTTCCTGTCGGAAACGTACGGCCCACTCCTCCAGGAGCTCCGCGACGAACGCGCCAGGCTCGATCTCCCGCAGGTCGAGCTCGATAGAGGTTTCCTCTATACGGGCAACTTCGAGCAGGTCCTCAATGAGCGACAACAGGTCCTTGGCCCTTGTCTCCGCGTCTCCGAGCGCACGACGCATCCCCTCGCCGATCACGCCGAAGTCTCCGTCGATCGCCATCTCCAGGGAGGCCAGCACCGACGTGAGCGGAGTCTTGAGGTCGTGAACGATCATCTTCATGAGATCGTCCCGCACTTTCTCGAGCTCGCGCAGCTTCCTGTAGCTTTCCTCGAGCGCGTCGGTCGCGAATTTGAGGCGCAGTAGCGACCGTACTCGAGCGCTGAGGATCTGACGATTGTGGGGCTTTGTGAGGAAGTCGTCGCCCCCGGCCTCGATCGCCTTCACGCGGTCGGTCGCATCGTTGAGTGCGGTGACGAAGACCACCGGGATGCGCGCGGTCCGCGGATCGCGCTTGATGCGCCGGCATACCTCGAACCCCGTGGACCTGTCGGAGCAGCCCAGTTCTCCGGCCGGCATCGCCACGTCGAGGATGCACAGATCCGGGCGGTGCTCGAAGCACCGCGCCACCGCCGAC
>DATCXG010000591.1:0-12864 GCA_036565945.1 Gemmatimonadaceae bacterium | reverse complement strand
TGGCCTGGAGGGCCTTGGACATCGTCCCGATCTCGTCGAGGAAGAGCGTGCCGCCGTTCGCGAGCTCGAAGAGTCCCGGCTTCGTCGCGGTGGCGCTCGTGAACGCACCCTTCTCGTGGCCGAAGAGCTCGCTCTCGAGGAGAAGATCCGGGATTGCCGCGCAGTTCACGTCGACGAACGGCGCGTCGCGGCGCGGTCCGTTGTAGTGGATGGCACGGGCGACGAGCTCCTTCCCGGTACCGGTCTCGCCGGTGATCAGGACCGTCACGCCGGGGTGCGGGATGATGCGAGCCGCGCGCTCGAGTGCCTGGTGCAGCACCTCGCTCTCGCCCAGGATCTCGTCGAAGTGGTACTTCGCTCGCTCCGCCGCCACGAACGAGTTGCGATCGCGGAGCGACTGCAGCCGCGCGACGTGCTCTCGCAACCACGATCCCAGGAGCGCGTAGTCCGCGGGGAGCACGAAGTACTCATCCGCCCCGGCGCGCACCGCCGCGGAGGCCACGCGATGCGCCGGATCGGCGCCAACGGCCGCAATAGCGATCCCGTTAGCCGGCAGCTCGGCCAGTGTGGCGGGGAGCTCGCCCTCCTCTCCTCCCGCTGACACGAGCGCGACGGCATCCGTCAGGCGAGCGGCACCGGCGGGCTCGGAGAGCAGCACGAGCTCCAGGCCGCACTCCGCCGCGAGCAGCGGCCACTGTGCGGCGAAGGAATCGCTGAGCGTGAGCACCGCGAGCGTCGACATGCGGAACCAGCGAGGGAGAGGGATCGTCCTCTCTCCTCCGGCAGGTGGGGAGAGAGGGTGGCTGATGGTCATCCACGTCGCCGCGGTGCTCGATTTAGGTGGCACCTGACGCGTGGTGGATGCTGCCGGCGACCAGCGCAACGGCGGCATCCACGCCTCGCGGTGGAGGCCGGGCCGATCGACGTAGCGAGTGTGGCAACCCACCGGTCCGCGGGAGCGATGGGCACCACTACACGTGCCCAGGCTTTTCCAATGACGAGTGGCAGAGGGAATTATAACGTGATGGCGGCCCGAGTTCCGATTCATGCCGGCTCCGAGGTCGGGTTGTGTGCTCGGATGTCCACCACCCAAGCGCCACCGTCCCATAGAGCAGGTGCGGTGCCTATGCAGGCTTCAGCGAACCGATGCCCAACCCATTGCGGTCATTGTGCTTGTGTGCGTAGGCGCTCGCTCGCCCAGTGGCTGGGTGAGCGAAACAAGACAGCGCTGTTCCGTTTTGGATGAGCGGGAGCGATGGCCGTTGCGATTGCCCCGGCGACAGAGCGCCCCACTCGGTACGCTTCACCCCAGCCGCCGCGCCATGATCCGATCGGTCTGGTGGTCCGTGCCCAGCAGGAAATCGTGGCTGCCCACGTCGCGGAAGCCGCTCCTGGTATAGAAGGCGATCGCCCGTGCGTTGCGCTCCCACACACCCAGCCAGAGAGTTTGCGCGCGCCGCGAGACGGCCGCCTCGATCACCGCCGCCATCAGCGTGTGAGCCACACCGCGTCCGTGCCACGGGCGGTCCACATAGAAGCGCATCAATTCCATTGGCGCCGGGCCACTGACGCAAGCTGGTGCCTCACCGGCGCAGAGCTGCGCGTAGGCCACGAGCGTTTCGTGCCTTTCCGCCACGAGCGTCAGGAGCGTGGGATCAGCGATTTCCGTGCGTTGACGCTCGGGCGAGTAGGTCGCGCTCACGTATGCCTCCACGTCTTCGGGCCGGTTATCGGCGGCGAAGGCATCGCGGAAAGTGCGCTCGCCGAAGGCGGCGAGCGAGGGAGCGTCGGCTGCGGTCGCCTCGCGGACGACGATCGTGATGTCTCGCATCGCTACCGTCCGTCCTCCACCATCCTCTGCGCGAATCGCTCGGCCAGCGCGGCGATGGTCAAACTCGGGTTCGCGCCCACTGGACCGGGCATCACCGACCCGTCCGCCACGTAGAGACCGGGTATTCCATACACCTCGCCCCATTCGTTCGTCATCCCCTCACCCGTATGTCGCCCCATCGGGCAGCCACCCAGAGGGTGCACGGTGATGACGCGCTTGAAGTACCACATGGGATTGTCCATGAAGCGACCGCCCCACGAGTCGACAATATCGCGCATGGCGCCACGCATCCGATCGAAGTACAGCGACGAGCCGCGGGTGCTCCAATCTATGTCGAGCCAGCCTTCCGATAACCGCATGACTCCGTCCGGGGTGTCGCGACCCATGCCGAGGAGCGGCAGTGATTCCGATGAGAGCGCGCAGTCGCCCAGCAGGCGCGAGATGTCGGTGCCGATGTTGCTGTCCGAAGCACCGCCGAATCGTGCTCTCAATCGTTGCCACGCGAAGTACAGGAAGCGGCGCGCGAAGCCCATGGTGTTGGATGTCTCGGCGATCCAGCTCATGAAAGCGGGATAACCGGCGTCTTCGATGTACATCCCCCGTGCGCTGCCCAGCGAGGGATCGTCCTCTCCATCGGGGTACCGGATCGCGCTGGTGATCACCGGCCCGCGCGATGGATCGAGACGCCGGCCGTGCTCGACGCCGTTCCGGGTATCGCGGCAGCGAAGCGCGAACGAGAGTAGGTCGCCGTTCCCGCAGAAGCGGGTGCCCAGCAGTGGGTGTACTCCACCGAACGCGTCGCGATTGCGGAGGAGCAGATATGTCGAGCCGAATGTGCCGGCCGACATGATCAGCCGAGTTGCGGAGATGGTGGTATGTGGCAGCTTGCCGACATCGAGTGACGTCCCCTCGCGCGCGAGGTCGTGGCGGACGTAGGTCACCGTGAATCCTCGTCCGTCCGTGCGCGGCGCGAACGATTTTACCTCGCTCAGAGTGCGCAGGTCGGCGCCCGCGCGCTGGGCCGCGGACAGGTAGGTGTGGTCGAGTGTGTTCTTGCTCCCCGTGTTGCACCCGACGTCGCACTCGCCGCACAGCGTGCATGTGAGCCGCGTGCGGCCGTGCAGGTTGCCGTGGGGCTCGCGGATTGGTTCACCCGGGACTGGTGTGTCGCCGGGATTGCCGAAGGTGACGGCCAGCGGAGGGAGCATCCACTCGAGCCCGCCGGCCTCGGCGGCCTCGCGCATCGCGCGGGTCTTGCGGGTCTCGGAGTATGGCCTCTCGTGGAAGGGATACCGTTGCACAGCGAGCATCCGCTCCGCTTCGTCGTAATGCGGATCGAGATCGGCGCGAGTGACGGGCCAGGTCTCATAGCCACCGCGATCGCGGTCGTGCACGAACCAGCGCTCGTCCTTGCGCAGCATCACGTTGGCGTAGATGAGTGAGCCACCACCCAGCCCGCTGGATACCAACCCTTCGAGCCCCCGGAACGACCAGACGTCGAACATTCCGTAGGTTCCGTCCGATGGGCTCCAGAAGTTGCGCGCCATGTCGTGCGGGCTGCGCGGGAAGGAGCCCGGTGGATATGCCTTGCCCCGCTCCAGCACGCAGACGCGCCAGCCTGCCTGTGCCAGCCGGAACGCCGTGACGGAGCCGCCAAAGCCGGACCCGACGATCACGGCATCGAAGTGTTCGTGTGCCTCCATCTCAGCTCCGTTTGACGATGATGGGTGATTCGATGAGCGCTGGCTCGATGCCGTGCTGGCGCCGTGGTGCCTGATAGTCAGGTATCCATTCAGGCGACTCTGGCCCGCCGGGGTTGATGCGCCACGCCTTCCACACCCGGCGGATGCCTACCGGGTAGATCGTGACCCCGGTGGCGTCGACTCTCATGCGGAGGAAGCTCTTCCAGTCGGGCGATCGCAGCGAGGAGAACGCCTCGTTTGTGTGACGGCCGAAGCCGTTGAGCGCGATGATGAAGTAGAGTCCCATCACCAGCGAGCCGACGAGCCAGCCGAGACCGAAGATCAGCGTTCCGGCGAGGAGTAGCTGGCGAATGCTGCCGAAGGGAAGCCCCAGGCTCTGCACCGTGAAGAAGGTCGCCCACCAGCCCAGGCAGAACACCGCGCTCAGATGGGTGAGCGCGTGTAGAGTGCCCGCGATCCAGCGAAAAGAGCGCGAGTGCGCCTCGGTGAAGAGAACGAAGCCGCCACAGAGGATTGCCATCCACATCACGGCGCTCTGGTTCTGCAGAATGGCCGCAAGCGATACCTGCGCCACGTCACCGTACTGCGGCATGCCGTAGATCGAGACGTTCACGTTCACCGACCAGGCGAGCAGCGTGTACAGGATCGCCGTGATGACGCCGAACTTCGGATTGATGAACTGGAAGAGCAGGTTGCGCCAGCAGAGCCGCCGCGACTCGCGCGGGGTGGGGAAGGCGGACCGCACGGTGTATCCGCCGTGGAGTACATCCACATCCGGCCCATGCGTCGGGTGCAGGAAAGCGCCGCCGCCGCCGCAGGTGATCTTCTGTGCGCCTTCCTCGTTGGCATGGCGACGGTAGTGATGCAGGTCGCCGGCGAGGTAGACGGCGATCTTGCGGTTGAACACTCGCTGCTCGAGAAAGGCGAGATTGCTCTCGTTGCAGTTGTCGTCGGACTTTCCGTACGCCCGCGCGTAGATCCAGTGAGGCTCGGCGACGCACAGTATGATCTGATCGTCCGGCGCCATGCGAGCGGCCACATCGCGGAAGTAGGCGAGTTGGGCGGCATCGATGTCGGAATCGAGCTGCACATCCGTGCCCACGAGCCACCAGCCGTGCGGCAGCTTGAGCGCGAAGTAGCTGGTCCGCTGTCTGGTGCGCCAGCCGGCAAACCAGCGTCCCGTGCAGAAGAGACTGCGGAAGGCCACGAGGTTGTCGTACCAGTCGTGGTTGCCCGGCACCGCGTAGATGTGTGGATGCGGAGCCTCGCTGTCACGCAGCGCCGCTTCGTACGGGCGGACGAGCCGGTCCTGATAGGTCTGCCTGCTGGCGGTGGGATACACCTGGTCGCCGCCGAATATGAGGACGTCACCACGCCGAGTATCGCACACAGCGCCGGAGGGGTCGCGGAGCGCCAGACTGCGGCGGCTCAGGGCGTACGCTACCTGGTAGGTGGAGTGCCAGCCGTCGCCCAGGTCCGCCACGTAGTCTATCCACAGCGCATCGCGTGGCGCTCCCGCTTCGTCCAGCGAATAGTCCGTCGGGAGAGCCGCCTCGTCGCCGGCGGTCAGTTTGTCGGCCGCGCGCCGATCGTCGTAACTCGTGAAGAGCGTGGAGACGAGCACTCGTGCGCCGGTGCGGGCCAGCTGGGCCGGATCGTACCAGCCTACCATCTTGGCCCAGTGAGTGAACTGCGATACGACGCCCAGTCGTTGCTGTGTCATCCCGCCGACGTCGGGTCGTCGGTTTGCTTGGGGCCGTAGATGGCCCATAACGAACGAAGGAACAGTGCGCCGAAACGCTGGATCACGCGCGCGGAGTTGGCCAGCGAATCGCTGTTGGTAGCGTGCATGCTGCGGACGAGTCTCAGCAGTTCGCTGGTACCCAGCCGCAGGACGCCAGCGCCGACCACTGGAGCGGTGGCGTCGTCGCCCTCGTGGAGTGTTGTGAACAGCGTGGTCGTGTCGGCCCAGAGGTCGAAGCCAGGATCGTCGCGCACTTCCTTCCGGCCGGCGAGATAGTACGACTTGCCCTGGTAGCGGAAGCCGAGCTCGTACACCATCACGGTGAGCGTTGGGTCGTCGGTCGGAGCGAAGAGGTTGAACACTCCGAGCGTTGCGGGAACGTCGCCGCCGAAGAGCGGCGAGCTCACGTGGCCCGTGAGTCGGCCGGAATGCGCGGCGTCGGTGATGAAGCGGTCGATGTCGTCGATGTGCACGGTGACGTGGATCGCCAGATCGTCTCGCTGGTAGCCGGGCTGCCTGTTGGGCGCCTTCGGGTCGGTGTCTCCCATGGCGAAGTCGCCGGCCATGGTTTCGGTGAAGGTGAGTCCCGCGTGTGGTTCCTGCATCTGTGTTGCCTCCGGTCGCCAGGGGATTCCGGTCATCGATCGTGTGTCCAGATAGTGGCACGCGTCGGCATAGCCCATCTCGACCAGCGTCGCGCCGCTCACGCGGCCCAGGTAATAGTCGGGATCCAGCGGCAAGGGGAACGCCGGCTTGATCACGTGAAGAGCAACCGGCGCGGTGCGGCCGCCCACCGCCTCGCCGCCCGCGATGCGGGCGTTGAGAGCTTCCACCTGCGTCAGCTGCGCGAAGAGCGATCCGTTGGCGGCCATCTCGATCATGTGCACGTACTATCTGAACGAGCCGCCATGGTACTCGGCGGTATTGCCGATGCACCAGATCAGCCACACCTCGTCCGCGCCCTGGCGGATTGCCTCGTCCACATTGGTGTCCATGATCCACACCGAATCCGTGTACCACGCCTCGCGCGTGCGCACGGCCGGCATCAGGATCGGGAGCGAGATGGCCGCCACCAGAAGATCGATGTCTATCTCGGTGTGCGGGATCACCTCCACCATCTTGCGCGAGAAGTTGCAGACATTGAAGGTGCCCACAACTCCTTCATGACTGCGAATAGCGTCGATGTCGATGCCGAGGTGCGGGAAGACGGTGTCGCGAATACCGTCCGCGTCGCCCCAGCCGGCGATGTCGGTGGCGCTGACCAGCTCACGAATTGATGGCAGCGAGACGAACGCCCTGGGGTCCAGTGTCTGCCAGCTGCAGCGACGTGAAGAGCCCAACGTAGAGCGAGGCGATCAGGAAGATGTAGCTGTGCCCGATCAGTAGCAGCTTGGCACGCATGGCGTCCTCGTGGCGAGAAGGGGATAGCGTCCGCTGTCAGACGCGTGCCGGTGGCGCTGGAGCGCCGCCGGGCGGTACTGGCCGCGGTGGAGGGGGCCACGTCTGGTCCAGCCCCAATCCCACCACGCTCTCCAATCCCTCGGTTGGGATCGTGGGTTGTGTCTCGTCGCTCAGGAACCACGCCTCGAAGTGGTCATCCAGAACTCCGGCAGTCTCGGCGAAGTAGGCGGTGAAGATCGGGGTCCGCTCGATGCCCAGCCGTTTGAGCGGATTGGCACGCGGGTGATCGCCCAGCATGAGCGAAGCGCGCGCTCTGCCCAGGAGTGCCATGCGCGCCTTGCCCTTGAAGTGGATGTACGACTTCATCAACATCCCGCGGAACGCGCAGTAGTTGGCGGCGCCCAGATTCAGAGGAATGGCCGGTCCGGAGGGACGGGCGATGTCGATCCGCGTGACCATCTGGCCGTCGAGATTGTACTGGCTGCTGACGGCACTCTCGCTCACGAGGAAGTCGAGGCTTGCCCGATGCTTTGGCATCCCCCAGATCCCCTTCCCACCTTTCACCGAGATCTCGGTGCTGACTGGCAGGTCGACCACGTACTGTCCCACTCCGAAAGTATTCCGGAAGAGGAAGGGGAGACCGAACGGCGCCGGGTGTGCGCCGTGCGTGCAGGCGATGGCGAGGCTGTACTCGATGTACTTGCCGATGTTGGTGACTCGGTAATCCACCACCGTGACCACGAAGAGGCCGCGACCGAAGAAGTCGAGCGGGTGCAGCTCGTTGCCAGGGAGCGCCTCTCTCGCGCGGTCGAGATCACACCGGAATGCGGCCATGAGCGCCGGAGTGTCGTGCGATGCAACGGGGAGTGTGAACGGAATGCCGTCCACCAGTGCGTGGCGTCCGACCTGCTGCTTCAATCGACGAGGGCGCATGCGCTGTGATTCGATGGGTGGTAGACGCTATGCTAGTGCCGCGACCATGTGCGGGAAGACGTCGCGCGCGGCGTGCTGCCCCATGAACATGTCGAGGTGGCCATAGCCATCGATGATGTGCATCGAGTGGTAGCCGGGGCGGTACGCATTGAAGTGGTTGTAACTCCGGATCTGGCTCTCCGGGAGAAAGCAGACATTGTCGCGCCCGGCGAAGAACGCGATGCGCGCATCGGTGTTCGGGGGATAAGCGGCAAAGTCGTCCGGTAGATCTGGCGTGTTCGTGTAGCGCACGAGGTTACCGCGCGCCAGGCAGCGAGCCATCTGGCGGAAGAATGTGACCGGGCAGAAGCCGAATTCCTGCTTCACCCACTCGTGGGTCGCGTCGTTCAGGTTGGCGTGACTCCAGAGCGTGGGCCGGCCGGTGCCATATATGAAGCTCGAGTACTTGCAGACCGTGTTGTCGCACTCGCGGTGCGTGGCGCGCACGAAGGCCGTGATGGCCCTGGCAACGATGCCCGGCGATGCGTTCCCCCACTGCGCGTCTATGTAGCGCGTGAGGAGCCCGACGGGGCGCGTGGCGAGGCGTAGCTTGGCGCGCGAGAGCGGGGGAACCAGCGTGTGCAGCGACACCGCGTTGGAGACGATGGTCGACACCTGAGGGACGAGCCCCGCGATCGCCGACATCATGAAGCTGGTGGAACCCTGGCAGTGCACCACTGCCTTGATCGTCTCGCTTCCGGTCTCGCGTACGACTGTCTCGACGGCGCGCGGGTGGTCGTACAGCGCCACATCGTCGAGCGTCCACTCGTTGGGCGCGAAGTCGATGCTGCCGCGCCAGTTCTCGAGCCACACATCGTAGCCCGCGTCGAGCAGGTAGTCTACGAAATTGGTGGCCGTGGGCGCGCGGAAGATGTTGGAGCGTACGCCGGCGCCGTGCACGAGTAATACCGGCCCGCGCGTAGGGGCGTGATCGCCCCGTACATGTGTGACGTTACACGTTCGGCCATCGCTCGTGCTGAAAGGCACGACGCGTTCGGTGGGCGCACGTGCCGCCGCAGCTGCGAAGCTCACGCCGATGAATTGAATGCTCAGCGCAGAGCTTGGCAACTACCAGATGAGTTGCCAGCAGGGAGTCTCTGATCGGCTATCTATCGTCGCCGATTAGCGCGCCAATTGTTCCTGTGCAGGCGGAAGTCGAAGAGGCTCCTAGGCTGGTAGGAACGCACCCCGACTCGCCGCCGATCGAGAGTCAGCGGTAGCCGCTCATACCGCGACTTCCAGCGCCTTGCCATCGAACACGACCGAACGAACTCCCTTCTCTCCCGCCACTCTCACCTCGATCGCGCGCCGCGCCGGCGCGAGCATCTTCGATCCCTTCGCGAGCCGGAGCGAGAGCATTCGCGCCGAGTTGCGCCAGGTGCGGAGAAGCCGGGGCTGCCGCCCCGCGTTCGCCCCCTGTTGGGGAGCGATGGAACGAGTCTCCGAACACAGGGGTTTTATACCGCGCGGACGGGCGAGGGGGAGCAGGAGTGCTCGCGTCACCCGCGCATTCTGTTGTCCCTCAATCCTGGAGATCACTTGATGGCTCGACTCTCATTGCTCGCCGCAACGGTCGCTCTTGGCTTCTCTGCTACTGTCGCCGCGGCACAGTCTTCCGGCTCGGCTGCGGCGCAACCCGCGGCGCCTGAGGTGGGCGCCATGGCCCCAGATTTCACCGCGCCCTGGGCCGATGCCGATGGCGCCAAGGCGTCACCGGTGCGTCTGGCGGATCTGCGCGGCAAGGTGGTGGTGCTGGCGTTCTATCCGGCCGATCGGTCGAGCGGCTGCACTGCGGAGCTGCAGAAGTTCCGCGATGAGTACACCGGGATCTTCGGCGCCGGCGCGGGGAAGGATGTCGTGGTGCTCCCGATCTCGGTGGACAGCCTGGAGTCGCACGCCAGTTGGGCCAAGGAAGACCACTTCCCCTTCGCTCTGGTGTCGGATCGGGATCAGCAGGTAGGCAAGCTGTATGGGTCCACCGTGGCCGGACGCCCTTACAATTCGCGCACGGTGTTCGTGATCGACCGCGAAGGGAAGATCACCTATCGCAATCTGCGCTTCAGCGCGCTGACCGAGCGGGCGTACACCGACCTCACGGCTGAGGTGGCGAAGGCGAAGGGGCTGTAGGGCCCGAATCGTGGTCGGGTGATCCGGCTTTCCATCAATCTGGCGATGCGTCTCGGATGCCGAGTGCCGGGTACGGATCCTAGAGAGGTTCGTACCCGGCACTCGCAGGCAGCGCGTCCATCGCCATGGCGTTGTCAGTTGGCGCCGCGAGCCGCGGCGTGGACGAAGGCCCGGACAAGCGGCGGGATCTCGCCGCGTAGCGCAGCCCGTTCTGGCTGGAAGAGCGTAGCCACGTAGAAGGGATGGCCATCGAGCTCCACCGCCCGGATCTCCTCGCTGTCGTCCCAGGCCACGGGCCGGAGGGGGCCGGACGTCAACTCCCGGGCGAAGACTGGATTCAGCCCGTAGCTGCAGTGGTAGCCTTCGCTGGCCTCCAGTCGCCCGTAGCTCCGGGCCAACTGGGAGTGCTCGGCGAAGCGGATGGTGTTGCTGACTTCGACCAGAGAGCACGCCAGTGGGGCTATCACCAGCCGCGCGGCGTCAGGGGCCGTCTCCGCGTGTTCGGCATCGGCCCAGTGCAGCGCGTTGCGTGCATACTCGAGCAGGGCGTGCTGAAACCCGCCGCAGGTGCCGAGAAAGGGACGGGGAGTTTCGCGGGCGAAGCGGATGGCTGCCAGAGCCCCCTCGATATTCCTGTAAGGGCTGGCAGGGACGCACCAGAGTCCAGCGAAGCTGGCGAGGTCCCGGGCGTCGTGGATCTCATCGGTTGGGATCCAGTGCGGCTCGACTGATTGGTGGAGAGCCGCCGCGGCCAGCGCCAGGGCGGCGGGAATGGCTCGATGGGCGGCAACCTCGGGATCATAGTCGCCGACGAGGGCGATCTGAATTGGATCAGGCATCGAGGAAAATAAAGTGCCGGGCCGGGTGATGCCTGATGACGCGTTGAGCGATGGACGAGCTTCGCGTCACGAGCACGTCACGCCGCGGCGCATGACATCGCGGAGTTCTTCCGTGAGAGCCGCAACGTCCTGCGGCCGGCCGTGCCAGGCGGCCGGGGTGCTCTGAAACAGTGCCGCTCGCCAGTCGTTTGCAGCCGCGTTCCGCACGGCCACCAGCGTGTGGATGGTGTTCACTGCCGGGTTGATGTCGCTGGTGCCGGGGGGGATCATGCCAGCCACCGCGCGAAGGATCCCCACTTCCGGGGAGAGCATCCGAACCTCGCGCACCTTCGCGACATAGGGCGCCGTGGGGTGACTGGCAAAGATGGGCCGCAGGTGATCCTCGATCGCCGCACGAGAGTCTGCCTGGCTGCCATCGAAGCCGACGATGTTTCCGTCCTCTTCGAAGCAGGCCGCCATGGCGGCGGCGTCTCGTTGGTTCCAGGCGACGAGGATCTGCTCGTACAGCTGACGGATGGGCGTGTCGATCTCCATACAGTTCATTCTGTACGATGCCGACAGTAGTCGCAAGACGACCGTCGGCGTGGGCTGACGCGCTCGAGACGCGACGCGGGCCGCTGCGCTCGACGTGTGAATTGCCACGCGTGACGAGCGCCTACTTCGAGCCGTGGCGCGCGTCAGCCTACTACACTCACCGCGCGCCGGCCGGGCTGGTGCGCAGCAGCAGCGGCACGACGGTGTTGCCCCAGCGGAGCTCCAGGCGAGCGGAGTCTGCATCTACCATGGGGAAGTCGAAGAGCAGAGTCTCCACGTGCTCGCCCCGCGCCGGCACGGCTTGCACCCTGAGCGCATCGCGACCGGTGGGATAGCGGAGGTGGAAGGCGGCGGCCTGCGCGGAGAAGATGACCGTCCACGAGGTGGAGTTCGGTATCGCCCAGATACCGTAACTGCCGGCGGGCAGCGGCTCACCGTTGACTGTGATGGGGCCGGAGATGCTCAGCACCGCGGCGCTGTCCGCGCTCGGCGTCCACATCTCGCCCCACGGGACCAGAGCACCGAAGAGCGCGCGGCCACGCGCGACTGGACGGCGGTACCTCAGCTCGATACGGGTATCGACGAGCTGCTGACTCACTGTTCCCAGTTGGCTCTTCAGGTTGGTCTGCGCGCTCGCCGACGAGTTGCCGACGGCACACATCAGCATGGCGGTGATGCACGTGATCACACGACTCCACATACGCGCCTCCAATCCCGGGTTCTCGATGAACGCCGCTTTCCGCGAACGGCATCTCGTACACTCACTGCACCCCCGTACGATGTCTATCGTCATCTGCTACGCGGCTCCGGCCTTGCCACCAACGTGCGCCCAGAGGGCGCGCTCCAGCATCACCGGTGTCCAACCGTGGCCGAGTTGCTCGGCGCGATCTCGGAGTGCCGCCGCGTAGCGTGTGTAGTAGCCCAGTGTCCAGGCGACCTTGCCCAGCTCCGGAAGCTGCGCGGCCACGAGCTCGTCGAAGAATGGATAGAGCTCCGGGGCGAAGGCTGCCGCGACTGCGGAGGCCGTAGCGGGGCCCACTCCCTTGAGCGTTGCCAGGACGGCGATCGGCCGGGTGGGATGCGGGACCCTGGAGAGGGCGTCGGTGCTGGTCTCGACGACCGCGTCCGGCTCGTTGCTGCGCACCAGGACGAGGTTCCGCGCTCGCCACACTCCCCGGGCCATCTTCCACTCGGTGAGTCGCACCAGCTCCGGGAGCGTCACGTGCGCGGGCCGGCGCGTGACGATCGTGCGTGGGAGCTCCTCGCGATACCAGCGATCGAGATCGGGCAGCCTGGAAACTCCCTGCCGAGCGACCACGTCGTCGTAGCTCTCGAGGGAGTGGCGCAGCAATTCGGGCGCGGCTGAATCCCACAGATCGGTCATTGGTCGGGGGAGCGGGAGTGGCGAGTGGGTGTTTGCTACGGGCGAATTCTGTGCCTCGAGTTGGCGAGATTCACTGTGGCCGCTTCAGTCCTGTGCTCCTCTCCCCTCACAACTCCCACCCCGCTCGATACTCCCGCGTCAGGTACGCATTCGCCTCTGGCACATTGGTCACGCGCATTGCCGCGCCGTCGTACTGGAGCTGTCTTCCCTGCCCCGCCTTGAGCGCCACGACGCCGAGCAACATGGTCTCTGTGAGACGCGCTGCGTAGTCGAACGGCGAGCTCGCCCGACCCTGCCCCTTGCACGCCTGCGCCCAGTTGATCTCGTGC
>DATCXG010000585.1:0-3436 GCA_036565945.1 Gemmatimonadaceae bacterium | reverse complement strand
TGCGAATCTGCCGGTGCTCTGGTTCTGGCCCAACGTCGACGCGGGCACCGATGGCACGTCGAACGGGATCCGCGCCTTCCGCGAGCGGGAGCACCCCACGGGCTTCCACTTCTTCAAGAACATGGCGCCCAAGGATTTCCTGCGGCTGCTCTACAACAGCCGCTGCCTGGTGGGGAACTCCAGTGTGGGAGTGCGCGAATGCTCCTTCCTGGGCGTTCCGGTGGTGAACATCGGCACGCGCCAGATGGGGCGCGACCGCGGAGCAAACGTGATCGACGTGGACTACCAGCGCGCCGACATCGCGCGCGCCATCGGCGACCATCTCACCAACGGCCACTACGAGTCGGATCAGCTCTACGGCGACGGTCAGGCGGGAAGCCGGATCGCGGCGCTGCTGGAGACTCTGCCACTCCGCGTGGACAAGAGGCTCACGTACTGATGGCCACGCCGACTGCCCCGGTCCGGGCTCCCCGCTCCCCGTCCGCCGAGTCGGATCGCGCCGTTCGCGCTCGCCCGGCGCTGAAGGCGATGATCGGGGTTTTCAGTGTTCTGCCGTCGCTCGCGGCGCTCTATGTGCATCTCGCGGCGCTCTATGTGCATGCGGGGATGTCGGCATGATGCGCACCCTCGGACTCGTGCCCGCGCGTGGCGGCTCGAAGGGAGTGCCGCGCAAGAACGCGCGGCTCCTCGCCGGGAAGCCGCTTCTGCAGTACACCGCCGAGGCCGCACTCGCGGCGACGACGCTGGAGCGTGTCGTACTGAGCACAGACGATCCGGCGATCGCGGAGATCGGCCGTCGCTGCGGTCTCGACGTGCCATTCCTCAGGCCCCCGGAGCTCGCGCGCGACGAGACGCCCACGTTCCCGGTGGTCCTGCACGCGTTGCGAGCGCTCGAGGACTCGGGCGAGCGCTACGACGCGGTCTGCCTGCTGCAGCCAACCTGCCCGCTGCGGAGGGCGGAAGATATAGATGCCTGTGTCAACCTCATGGATGACTCGGGCGCTGACACGGTGATCACCGTGCGCAGCGTGCCGGCGGAATACAATCCGCACTGGGTGTACTTCACCGATGAGTCAGGCGCACTGCGGCTGAGTACCGGCGAGCCGACGCCCATTCCGCGCCGCCAGGATCTACCGGCGGCGTTCCACCGCGATGGCTCGATCTATGTCACGCGGCGCGCCGTGCTGCTGGAGCGCGGATCTCTGTTCGGCGATCGTGTGCTGGGGCACGTGGTGGACCGCGAACTGACGGTGAACATTGACGACGCGGCCGACTGGGAGTACGCAGAGCTGCTCATGGAGCAGCTCGCATCGGCGGCCGCGCAGAGGAGCATATGACCGAGAAGCATTCCGGGACGGTTCTGCAAGGGCTCAGGGTCGGTACGCGCGCGATGCGACGCCACCCGCGAGATGCGGCGCTGTTTCTCATGGCCACCATATCGCAGGGCATTCTGCAGGGACTCATCATCTGGGTGCTCCGCGACGTGCTGCTCCAGCTCGACAAGTCGGGATCGGCAACGGTGAAGGCGCTCCTGATCGGTGGGCTGCTGGTGTTCGGAGTCTGGCTGCTGCGCGCGGCCAGCACGTTCGCGGGCCAGATCCTCTCGGTGCGGCTGGCGTACGGCGTCCAGACGGAATCGATGTACAACATGCTGGCCAAGATGGTGAAGCTCTCGGTGGGCTTCTACGACAGGAACAGCCAGGGCGACCTGGTGGTCTCGGCGTACAACGACCTGAAGGGCGTTCGCCAGTGCACGCTCGAGGTCGGGAACGTGGTGCTGCACGGGGCCCGGTTGCTGGGACTCGCGGTGGTGGCGTGGTTCATGAGCCCCAAGCTGGCGCTGATCGGGCTCGTGCTGGTGCCCATCGGGCTCATCCCGGCTCACCGGCTGGGCCAGTACATCACCAACGCGGCGCGCAAGGAGCGGGAGGAGCTCTCGGGACTCTTCGAGTCGTTCCTCGAAGTGTCGGCGGGGATCCGGGTGATCAAGGTGAACCGCACGCAGGCGCAGGTGCTCGCGCGCGCGAAGGCGACCGCGAACCAGCTCTTCCATCTGGTGGTGCGCCAGACCTACGGCAGTAGCCTGGCCCGCTTCCTCTTCGAGGCGGTCTCCGGGTTCGGGCTGGTGCTGGTACTCATGATTGGCGGGCGCGACGTGGCGGCGGGGACGCTCGCGTGGCAGTCGCTGCTCAGCCTTCTCGTGGCGATCGTGGCGGTGTACTCCCCGATGCTCGGGCTGCTGCAGGTGTACAGCGGGATTCGCACGGTGCTGCCGAACCTCGACCGCATGAACGCGGTGCTCGACGCGCCGCTCGATATCATGGACAAGCCGAACGCGCAGGCGCTGAAGAACGCGCCAGAGACCATCGCGCTCGACAACGTGTCGTTCACCTACGGCGATCGGACGGTGCTCCATTCGCTGTCGGCTTCGTTCCGGCATGGCGAGACCATCGGGATCGTGGGGCCGTCGGGGACGGGGAAGACGACGCTGATCTCGCTCATGCTCCGGCTCTACGATCCCACGGACGGGCGGATACTGCTGGACGGTGTGGACCTGCGCGACATCCGCCACGGCGATTACATGGATCGCTGCGCCATCGTGCTGCAGGAGCCCTTCCTGTTCATCGATACCATCGCCCAGAACATCCGCTCGGGCCGGCCCGACGCTTCGATGGAGGATGTGATAGCCGCCGCCAGGGCCGCGAACATCCACGACGAGATCGTGGCCATGGACAATGGCTACGAGACGGTGATCGGGCGGCATCGCGACGGGCGCGGGGTGTCGGTGGGGCAGAAGCAGCGCATCTGCATCGCTGCGGCGCTGCTCAAGAACGCGCCGATTCTCTTCCTCGACGAGGCGACCAGCAATCTCGATTCCGTCTCGGAGCGGTCGGTGCAGGCGGCGATCGAGCGCTTGATGGAGGGACGGACGACGTTCGTGATCGCGCACAGGTTGTCCACCCTGCGCGGGGCCGATCGCATCATGGTGCTGGAGGACGGGCAGGTGGTAGGCCTCGACACGCACGAGGAGCTGATGGAGAACTGCCCCACCTACCAGCGACTCTGGCGCTATCAGACGGTGGAGGGTTTCCTGGATGAGACGCCGGCCCACATCGGCGAAGCCGACGAGGAGCCGGTGGCAGCCCAGGAGCAGGCGTGATCGCGCCGCGCGTGGCCAACGCCGAAGGCCAGCGGTTGGCCGTCATCCCCGCGCGCGGCGGATCGAAGCGCGTGCCGGGCAAGAACATCCGGCCGCTCTGCGGCCGGCCGGCGATCGCCTACACTATCGAGGCGGCGCTCTCGAGCGGGGTCTTCGAGCGCGTGGTGGTGAGTACCGACAGCACCGAGATCGCCGCCATCGCGCGCGACTGCGGCGCCGATGTCCCCTTCGTGCGCGCGGCCGCGCTGGCCGATGATCACACGCCGGTGTCGGCGG
>DATCXG010000567.1:0-5200 GCA_036565945.1 Gemmatimonadaceae bacterium | reverse complement strand
AGTCAACGATTCGACTATCGCGGTGGCTGGGAGCGCGGGTGTCCAGCTCTTTCGCTCAGGCGATGGGCTGCTGGCGCAGTCCCGGCGCGCCGGCGGCCTTCGCGGTATCGCGGTGGTCGCCATCGCGCCCACCACCGGGTGGATCGCGCTCGGCTCCCCGTCGGGACTCTACCTCTTCCCGCCCCAGGCGGGACCGGGCATCCTGGTGCGGAGCGGCGGCATCGGCGCCGCCACATCCACTGATGACCGTGTATTCTTCGGGGTGGACGGTCGCCTGGAAACCACACCGCTCGGGACGGATACCACGCGGGTGTGGGCCGGCGTCGCGCTGGGCGGGGGCGGCGGTGCGCGCGACCTTGCCGTGGATTCCGCACGCTCCATCCTCTGGGTCATCACCGCCGGTGATCTGGAGTCATACCGAATCTCGAGCGACTCGATCTTCCGCCTGGGGGCCGCTCCGCTGGGCGGCGGCGGCCGACGGTTGGCGATCACGCACGACACGATCGCGGTGGCCATGGGCGAGGGCGGCATCAGGCTGTTCGATGCCCGGGACCCAGCCGCGCCCCGCACCATCGCCAACTGGACTGTGGCTCACTTCGTATATGATGTTTCGATCGACGCGGGCCGTCTCTTCGCTGCCGCCGGACCCGAAGGCGTCTACGTGATCGACCTGCGATCGGATACCCTCCGCACAATCGGTCTCGCGCGGGAGCTGGGCTTCGCCGCTGCGCTCGCGTCGCGCGGAGGTCATACTTACATTCTCGACCGGCGCTCCAACGCACTGCGCCGCATTGTCTCCGACTTCTGAGGATCCATGCACTTTGCGAGAATCGCGATCGCGGTAGCGCTAGCCGGCGCGCTTCCACTGGCCGCGTGCGGTGCCTCCAACGATGACCGCACTCCCCCCTCCGTCCTGGCGGGCGACTCCACGCCCGTACCAGCCTCCGGCGACACCGTGCTCGAACGGCGCGCGGACCATGCGCGCATCCAGGGAGCGGCCAGCGCACCACTCTGGATCGTGGAGGTGAGTGACTTCCAGTGCCCCTACTGCCGCACCTGGCACGAAGAGACCTACCACACGATTGTGAAGGAATACGTGGAGACGGGGAAGGTGCGCCTGGCTTACATCAACTTCCCGCTCTCCGGACACAAGAACGCCTGGCCGGCCGCCGAAGCCGCCATGTGCGCCGCCGCGCAGGACAAGTTCTGGCCCGTGCACGATGGACTATTCAATGAACAGGAGAAGTGGGGCGGCCTTCCCGACCCTACCGCGCTATTCGATTCCATCGCCACTCGGGCGGGCGTGGACCTCAGCACGTACCGCGATTGCATCTCGAAGCACGAGATGCGCGCTCTCATCCAGGGGGACATCGACCGCGCCACGGAGTCCGGCGTGAATGCCACCCCATCGTTCATCATCGGTTCCACCATGATCAGCGGCGCCCAACCGGCCGCGGCGTTCCGCGAGATCATTGCCAAGGAGCTCCGGGCGAAACAGGGAGATGAGAAGTAGTCGGCAAGTGACGCCTCTGACTTCCTCTCCTCCTCTCCATACGCGTCCCCCACTGCAGCCCGCGCGCGCAGCCATCCTCCAGCTCTCATACGCCGCTCTCGGAAACCTCGCCCGTCTCGGCGCCATAGTGGCGCCAGGCGGTGGGGGAAAAACTCTGCGCGCGTTCCGTGCGAGAAGGGGTATTCGCGCGCGCTACGCGGAGTGGGGACGCCACGGCAGGGATGCACGGAAGGCTCTACTCTGGGTACACGCCCCATCGGTAGGCGAGGGCCTTCAGGCACGCCCGGTCCTCGAACGGATGCGCGTCGCGCGCCCCGAGCTGCAGCTCGCGTATACTCATTTCTCGCCCAGCGCCGAGCGCTTCGCGCACTCGCTGGGTGCGGATTTCACGGACTATCTCCCCTTCGACACTACCGGCGATGCACGTGCGGCACTGGTCGCGTTGCGGCCGCGCGCGCTGGTCTTCAGCAAGCTGGATGTCTGGCCCATGCTCGTGCGAGAAGCCGCGGCCAGGGGCGTACGGCTTGGCCTCATCAGCGCCACCCTGGCCGAGGGCTCGGGACGCCGCGGGGGATTTGCCGCGGCACTCCTGAGCGAGGCGTACGGGCGGCTCGACGCGGTGGGAGCCATCGACGCGGGCGACGCAGAACGACTCGTGCAGCTCGGCGTGCGACGCGCGGCGATAAGTGTCACCGGAGACACGCGCTACGATCAGGTGTGGGCGCTCGCCCAGGAAGTCGACCGCGCAGGTCCACTGCTCGCGCCACTCGACAACGGCCGTCCCACTTTCGTGGCTGGCTCCACCTGGCCGCCAGACGAACGGGCGCTACTCGCTGCCTGGAGCGAAGTTCGGCGCACCATCCCCGATGCGCGCCTGGTGATCGCCCCGCACGAACCGGTGAGCGCCCACCTGGTGCCGATAGAACAGTGGGCAGCGGACAGCGGCGCGCGCATCGCGCGGCTGGGAGTCCCGAACGCTGGAGACGCCGATGTGGTGCTCGTGGATCGCGTGGGTGTGCTGGGCAAACTATACGCGCTCGGCGACGCCGCGTTCGTGGGCGGCGGATTCCACACCGCGGGACTGCACTCCGTACTGGAGCCGGCAGCCTACGGGGCACCAGTGATCTTCGGCCCGCATTTCCACGCGAGCCGCGATGCGCGCCTCCTCGTGGCTGCCGATGGCGGTGTTGCGGTGAGCGGCAGCAGCGAGATAGCCGAGCACATAATCCAATGGTTCACGAACCACATGGCGCGCGACGAAGCCGGCGCTCGAGCACGCGCGCTGGTCGTCGGCGGTCTGGGAGCCGCGGAACGCTCGGCGGCGCTGGTAGAGAAGCTGCTCGATGACTGATTGAGCGGGGGAGCAGCCGACCGTCTCCTACTGCCCTCGCGCCTCCCCGGATCCAGCGTCCTGAATCCTGAGCCTGGCCGCTCCCATCGCCGCTAGCCTGCTCTCCACGTTCTCGTTCTCGTGTCGTCGGCTAGGCGGTTGGAGAAAGAATCCCTGCACCAGCGGGACGCCCAGGCGCTTCACCGTTTCCAGCTCCTCGGCGTTCTCGATCCCCTCGGCGATCACCATGGCGCCCTGCTCACGAGCGAATCCAACCATCGTCTCCACCAGATTCTGCTTGATGAAATTGGTGTCGATCGAATTGATGAGGGAGATATCGAGCTTGATGAAGTCGGGTTCCAGATTGGCGATCGAGCCCAGCCCAGCGTAGCCGCTTCCTGCGTCGTCCACGGCGAAGCGGAATCCGCGTTCGCGCAGGGCATTCAGACGCTCGCGGAAGACGGGGTAGTTGGTGATAGCCGTACGCTCGGTTATCTCGATCACCACACGACTCGGGTCAGCGACCTGGAGGTCATCGAAGCTGGGATCGGCGAAGTCGTGCGGGTCGGCGTTCAGGAAAAGGAGCTCGTGGCCCTCCAGTCGACCGGCGACCCCCTCCACGGCACGCGAGCGACACAGCCTGCTCAACTCCCAGACAAGGTCGGCATCCGCGGCGACGTCGAACATCACCTCCGGGCTGCGTAGCGAACGCGGCGCACCGCGCGCCAGGGCCTCGTAGCCGAAGACCAGACCAGTATCGGCCGCGAAGATCGGGTGGTATTCGATATACACGCTGCCGTCGCGCAGGAGTCGCCTGAGGTCCGCCACCCTGCGCGCGTGCTGGCGCTGCTCGGTGCTGCGCGCGGTGCGTGATGCCTCGCGTACTCCCCGGTAGATGAGCCGCTCGACGCGGATCTTGGGATCGTAGTAGATGTGAGCTGAGCCCACATAGATGTCGAACAGCGACGCGATGTGCTCACCGTGATCCTTTTCCAGGCGGGCGGCGACGAATCGCTGTGCGCGCCGGGCCACCTCAGTTATCTCGCCGTCGGTGGCGCCGGGCTCGCCCCACGCCGGGGTGCGGAAGAAGATGAAATCATCGTCATTGGTGAACTCCACCATCATGCGCGTGTCGGTAAGGGAGTTGCGGTCCAGGAACTCTCGCACCGCCCTCGCGGTGGTATCGAGCACTGCGTCGAGCTTCTCCCACCCGTAGATCTCCTCGATCCTGGCGTAGCGGACGAAGTTCAGGTAGAAGACGACGAGCTCACCCCGCTCCTTGAACAACGAGCGGGTGCGCTCGATCATGATGGGCAGGGTGGGCATGCCAGTGGTGCTATCGTGAAGCATTCCCTCATACATCACACGATCCACACGGTCGGCATTGGTGACGCTGGTTGCCCGAACGCGGTGGAGCGCGGATCGCCCCCGCCACTCGATCTCATCGACGGAGGCTGGTGAGAGGTACCATTCATCGACGCCCAACTCCACGGCGCGACGGCGCGCGATCTCATCACTGCAAGCCACGATGATCGGGATGCGATGCGACCGCGCCTCCTCAGCCAACAAGCGCAACTCCACCGGATCGGCCGTGGTGACGATCAGAGCGAGCAGGCGCGGCAAGGAATCGATCGCGGCGAGGAGCTGGCTCGTCGGGCAGACTTCGATCCGGCACTCCGGAAGCCGCTCGGCGACCGCGGCGATCTCGGGGCATTCGCTGTCGGTTAGCAGGACGGAGAGAGTCACACGAGCTGGGATGGGCCCGGTTTCAGGCCACCGGCCCAACGAGGGCGAGGTTGCGGCGGACACGCGCCAGAAGACCCTTGAGATCTACGGGCTTCGTGATGTAATCGTCGGCACCAGTCTGGATCGCAGTCTGCTTGTCATGCCACGCACCGAGCGCGGTGACCATGATTACGCGCACGTTCTTCCCGTGCGCCGGATGCTGTTTCATCGCGCGACAAACATCCCAGCCACTACGGCCTGGCATCATGATATCGAGGAGAACGAGCGCCGGACGAGCCTCATCGAAGAGTGTCAGGGCCTCGTCACCATCGTGGGCGACAAGCACGCCGTAGCCGTGCGCCTCGAGCAGATCGCGCACGATAGCGGCATTATCGTGGTCGTCATCTACCACCAGTATGGCAGGCGATAGCGAAGAGACTTCCATTCATCTCCCTGTGTGCCTGACCCCGCATGAGCGGGCAAGATACGAGCCAATGTAGAGACGGGGTTCAGGGTTCAGGGTGCAGGGTTCAGGAACTACAGAGGGATCAGGAAGCAGGGATCAGGAACTACCTCAAGGGTGCGGATCTCTCCGCCAGTTGGGCTGAGGTATTGAAGCGAATGGGGGCTCT
>DATCXG010000540.1:0-5327 GCA_036565945.1 Gemmatimonadaceae bacterium | reverse complement strand
CAGATCGACACGCGGGGCCACGCGCGCGGAAGCTCGGACCGCGCCCAAGAGGACGGAGCGGCGCGCCGGGTACGAGCCCACGCGCAAGCAGCAGTCGAAGCAGGCGCAGAAGCGCCGGGGCGCGCGTGACGAAGGAATCATGACGGAGCCCGCCCCTCCGTATCCCGAACAGCACCAGGAGCGTCCGGGGCTGGAAGCCGATGTCCAACCGCGTCCGCGCTACAAGGCACCCAGGTACAAACCGGCCGGGAAGCTCGAGGGAAAGACCGCGATCGTCACTGGCGGCGATTCGGGGATCGGTCGCGCGGTGGCCGCGCTCTTCGCTCGCGAAGGCGCGGACGTGGCGATCCTCTATCTCCCTGCCGAAGAAGAGGACGCGCGCGAGACTCGGAGCGCCATAGGGGCCGAGGGACGCCGCGCTCTGCTGCTGAGCGGAGACATCTCCGACCCGAATTACTGCAGCGACGCGGTCGAGCGTGTGGTGAACGAATTCGGAAAGCTCGACATCCTCGTCAACAACGCCGCCTTCCAACAGCATCAGGAATCGCTGGAGGATATCTCCTTCGAGCAGTGGGACCTGACCTTTCGCACGAACATCTACGGCTATTTCTACATGGCGAAGGCCGCACTGCGCTATCTCAAGCCGGGCGACACGATAATCAATACCGGATCGATCACTGGTCTCGAAGGGGCTCGGCAACTGATCGACTACTCCGCTACCAAGGGCGCCATCCTCGCCTTCACGAAAGCGCTTGCGCAGAACCTCGCGGATAGAGGAATTCGTGTGAATTGCGTGGCGCCCGGCCCGGTGTGGACTCCGCTGAACGTGGTGGACAAGCCCGCGAAGGAGGCCGCCAGGCACGGCGCCGACACGCCCATGGGGCGTCCCGCGCAACCCGAGGAGATCGCTCCCTCGTACGTCTTTCTCGCCTCAGAGGCCGATTCCAGCTACATTACTGGCGAGATCCTGACCCTCCTCGGCGGAGAGACGACGGCGTGATAATAAAGACGGGGTTCAGGGGAATTATAGAGGGATCAGGAAGCAGGGATCAGGTAACTACGGGGTTCAGGGTGCAGGGTTCAGGGTTCAGGAACTGCCTCGGCGTAAAGAGCTCTACGCTACGAGTCCTTTCTGATCCCTGATCCCTGCTTCCTGATCCCTCTATAGTTCCAGTCAGGCCCCTCCGCACTCGAGGCATCACTCCTCATGCCACTCGTTCCTCTCTTCGGGCATCAGCAGCTACGCGAGCGACTGCGCGGCGCCGTGGAGCGAGGCGCACTGCCGGCCAGCATCCTCCTGCACGGGCCGCGCGGGGTGGGCAAGCAGCGGCTCGCGCTCTGGCTCGGGCAGCTACTTCTCTGCACGGCGCAGACGGACGGCGAGGATCGGCCCTGTGGCGTGTGCGAGTCCTGCCGCTATGCGCTGGGCCTCGCCCATCCTGATCTGCGGTGGTTCTTCCCCCGCCCGCGGCTGTCCGATCCGGCTGCCTCCGCCGAGGAAGTACTCGAAGACTACGCGGACGCCATCGCAGAGCGGGTGAAGAACGGCGGCCTCTACCCGGCGCCCAGCGGCACCGAGGCGATCTACGTAGCCAGCGTCCGCGCCCTCGTGCGACTCGCCTCCTATAGCCCCACTCTCGGTCGGCGCAAGGTATTCATCGTGGGTGATGCCGAACGAATGGTGCCGCAGGAGGGAGCGGAGGCTGCCGCCAACGCATTCCTCAAACTGCTCGAAGAACCGCCCGACAATACAACCATCATCATCACATCGAGCGAGCCCGGTGCGCTCCTCCCGACCATACGATCGCGAGTGGTCTCACTGCGCGTCACCCCGCTCCCCGACGCCGATATTCGCCTCTTCCTCGCCAATGACTCAGTGCGCTCTGCCCTCGACGCGGCTGGAGTCGCGAAGGGTGTGGACGAGCGCAGAGCACTAGCAGCCGGCGCACCTGGCGCGCTGCTCGGCGCCACCACGCGCGGTGACGCCTACGCGGCCGCGTCGACCTTCCTCACCGCGGCCACGTCTGGCAGGCCGGAGCAGCTGCGCGCGGCGTTCGCGCTGGGGGGATCCAGGGCGCGGGGATTCTTCTCGGACATGCTCGACGCACTCACGCTACTCCTTCACCAGCGCACGCAGGAATCAGTCGCGCGCGGCGACAGGCGTCGGGCGGTAGGTGCGATCGATGCCATAGATGCTGTGGAACGAGCCAAGCAGCTCGCCGCCGGCAACGTGAACCCTCAACTCCTCGGGGCGTCGCTGATGAAGCAGCTCGCCAGCCGCCTCGTATGAGCGCGCCGCACCCATCCTGCTCCCACTCGATCGTGCCGGCCACACATCCACGGCACGTACTCCTCCAATGAACGAATTGAGCCACATAGGACCCGACGGCGAGGCACGAATGGTGGACGTCTCCCACAAGGAGGTCACCGATCGTGTCGCTCGCGCAGCAGGATGCATCCGAATGAAACCCGAAACGCTGGCCGCCATTCTGGCGAACGACATCGCCAAAGGCAACGTCATTGCTACGGCAAAGATCGCCGGGGTGCTGGCGGCCAAGCGTACATCGGACTTAATTCCTCTTTGCCACTCGCTGCCCCTGACGGACGTGCAGCTGGCTATCGAGCCCGACCCGTCGCTTCCGGGCCTCCGCAGCGAGGCAACGGTGAAGACCACGGGGAAGACAGGCGTCGAAATGGAGGCCATAACGGCTGTGGCCGTGAGCCTCATAACAATTTATGACATGGCCAAGGCGATCGACCGGGACATGTCTATCCTGGATATTTCTTTGCTGGAAAAATCTGGAGGGCGTACTGGACACTGGCGACGCTCCTAGCGGCACGGGCGTTGCTCAGGGGGAGAGCGGGAGCAGAGTAATGCTGGCTCCCGTTCGTATATCCGGCACCCTCCCATAGGGGGTTACTGTTGAATAGCTCAGAGCATCGTTATTCCCATCGGGGCGATGGAATAAGGCGCAGCAATCAGATCAGGAAGGCCGCCCTGGTCGTCGGTCTCGTGGTAGCCGTTGCGCTGATTCCGCGCCAGCGGCCCCAGAACGCTGAGGCGTCGTCGTTCAGCGCTTTCAGCTTTGGGAACTCCACTGAGGCGCAGCGTCTGCGCGCGGAGTTGGACGCCGCGAAGGGAGAACTGGCACTTACGCACGCGCAGCTCGAGCGGGCGAGGGCCATTATGAAGTACTCTGGCCGCTTCAAGGTTAACGCCGAGATAGCTGGTACGATCTACGACGTGGCACTTGCCGAGGGGATAGAGCCCGAGCTCGGGTTCCGCCTGGTGCGAGTGGAGAGCGAGTTCAATCCCCACGCCATCAGCCGCGCTGGGGCCGTAGGGCTGACCCAGATCATGCCGTCCACCGCCCGTTACTTCGACGAAACTGTCACGCGTGAGAAGCTCCTGGAGCCACGCACTAACCTGCGGATCGGCTTCCATTACCTGCGCTCACTGATCAACGAGCACGACGGCGATGTACGCATGGCACTTCTGGTGTACAACCGTGGCCCTGTGGCAGTCGAGACGCTCCGCTCTCTCGGAGTCGACCCCGGGAACGGCTACGCCGAACTTGTGATGAAGGGCTACACGGCGCGTGATGTGGTGAACTGACCGTCCACGCTACCATTCACAGAGACGGGCCCGCGGCCCCGGTATGTGCGTCCGATTCGGCGCTCATGACACCGGGGCCGCGGGCCCGCTCTCTTTCCACCACTCGCGAGTGACGACTCGCGTGTCAGAACCCACGACCCACGACTCACGACCCACAACTCACGAGTCACGACTGGGACTCGTCAACGACCGTCGGTCGGTGGCCCATGCCTCAACCCCTCACAACGAGACGCTGGCCCGCGCGTAGGCGATCGCTCCGCAGGCCGTTCAGCTTCTTCAGCGCTTTCACGGTCGTGTCAAACTTCCGGGCGATGGACCAGAGCGACTCGCCGGAGCGTACCACGTGCACACTGCGCGCGCTGGATGCCGAAGCTGAACGCGACCGTGTGGCTGATGCAGATCCTTTCACGATCAGCACCTGCCCCGGATAGATGAGGCTCTTGCGCAGGCCGTTCAGCCGCATGACAGACTTGACTGTGGTATGGTTCCGCTCAGCGATGAGGCCGAGCGATTCCCCGCGCTTCACTATGTGAGTAACC
Organism: Gemmatimonadaceae bacterium; assembly: GCA_036565945.1. GTDB lineage: Bacteria > Gemmatimonadota > Gemmatimonadetes > Gemmatimonadales > Gemmatimonadaceae > JADGGM01. Next base: position 1,172 of record DATCXG010000540.1, on the reverse strand, counting down.
GCGCGCCGCGACGATCCATACCGCTCGATCGATGGGTCGGGTACGCTCAGCGCTGCCACCACCACTTCCCGCCGTGGGAATAGCACGGTTTCCCCAGCCCTCACATGCCCGGCCCGATTTGTATGGAGCGTGGGGTTGTACCAGCGGAGCTCCTTCGCGGAGACGCCGGCCCGTCGCGCCAACCGAGCGATGGTCTCGCCCTTCCTGGTCGTTGCGCGAGTCAACCCGGTGCGCTCCGCCTTGGGTAGCGCCGCGAAGACGGAGTCGAACACCTGACCGGTGCCCACCGGAATGCGCACGGTGAACGAGTCCTTGGGCGGCGTCATCCCGCGCAGTACCTCGGGATTGAGCTCCATGATGTCCGAGACACTCGCTCCGGCCGCCTTCGCCACCGCCGCGAGGGGCGTAGCCGGCCCTACGCGCGCCGAGTCGTAAGCAAACGCGGAATCGTAGTCGATCTGGAATCCGTAGCGCCCCGGGTCTTTGGCCACCAGGGCGGCGGCGATGAGGCGAGGCACGTAGTCACGCGTCTCTGCCCGCAGGTAGTCGGTCTCGGCCAGCGCGAAGAAGGCGTCGTCCCCAGTCTGGCCATCGAGCTCGTCGGCGTAGCGCGTGAGGCCGCGCGAGATGCGACCAGGTCCGCCGTTGTACGCGGCAGCGGCCAGGTAGAGCGAGCCGAATTGATCGTTGAGGTACTTGAGGAACTTGATCGCGGCATCTGTGGAGCGCACCGGGTCGCGGCGTTCGTCGACCCACCAGTCAACACGCAACCCACTGCTGCGCGCCGTGGTAGCCATGAACTGCCACATCCCCACCGCGGCCGCCCGCGAATAGGCGTTCGGGTCGTACCCGCTCTCTATCAGCGCCAGGTAGGTGAGGTCCTCTGGAAGGCCGCCGTCGCGGAGCTTCGTTCGGATCATTCCCTCATACCGCCCGCCACGCTTCAGCCAACGCGCGAAGGTCTCCCGCGCCCCGTGCTGGTAGCGATCGATGAAGTGAGCGACCCGCTCGTGCGTCTCGTAGGATGTGACGTCTATATCCCAGGTCGGCTCCTCGTCCTCGTCTTCGGCCACCGCATCGTTGGCCGGTACACCAAGTGAATCGCCAAAGATCTTGAGTGCTTCACCGGTCACATCGTGTCGCGCTACGGCCAGGCTATCGACGACCAGGCT
>DATCXG010000521.1:0-3018 GCA_036565945.1 Gemmatimonadaceae bacterium | reverse complement strand
GACGATCCTGATGCTCTCATCCATGGCCGGCAAGTACGGCTTTCCCGGTGAGGCCGTCTACTGCGCGACGAAGTTCGCGCAGGTTGGCTTCGCACAGGGGCTCGACAAGGAATTGCGGCCGCATGGCATCAAGGTGGGCGCCATCTGCCCGGGCGGAGTCAAGACCGAGTTCGCGATCGGCAAGGGTCGCACCGAGGACGGTGTCGCGCAGTCGCAAATGCTCGAGCCGAGCGATGTCGCCGGGGCGGTGCTGCTGGCGTGCACGCAGTCGGCGGGATCACGGATAATCGAGATCCAGATGCGCCCGATGGTGGAGGCCCTGACGTAGCAGCCTGACGCGCCGGCCGGACCGCACGCCTCGCGCTTCGCGCTCATGCCCAGCCTCCTTCGGGCGCCCTCGGAACGACCTCTGCCTCTGCAGCGACACTCCGTGCATGGACGCATGCACGCGAGCGTCGATCTTGCGCGCCCACTCGGCGCTGCATAGAGTGGTGGCCGGCGCGGGGCTCGAATCCGGCCGTATCGCTACACGCAGTACACGCAGTCAGAGGTCACCATGACAGACCTTCCTCACGAGCCCGCTGCTGACAAGCATGGTCAGCATGATCATCCCGGGCACGGCCATGGCCATCACGCTCACGGCCCAGTCTCACACGGAGCGGCGAGCGATTGGAGCGCGGCGTACGCGAGTGCGTACGAGGCCGCGGAGCCCGATCCTGGAAAGACAGTCGTCTCGGTCGACCTCGAGGCGGGCGAGGTCGAGTGGGAGTTCCAGCCCGGCCACGCCACCGGTGCTTGGGGATTCAACGGGCGCGTACCCGGTCCGACGATAGAGGCACGCGTAGGAGACGTGCTCGAGGTGCGCCTCACCAATCGCCTCCCGGAACCGACCGTGATCCACTGGCACGGACTACGGGTGCCGGCGGCGATGGACGGCACCGACATGGTCCAGCGTCCCGTCGCGCCCGGCGAGAGCTTCACATATCGCTTCCGCCTCCCGGATGCGGGCACCTTCTGGTACCACCCGCACATGAACGAGACAGTGCAGCTCGAGCGCGGGCTCTACGGCGCACTCGTCGTTCGCGGCGAGAACGAGCCGGTGCTCGACGACGAGCGCGTTCTCGTCCTCGACGACGTCGCGCTCGACCGGCGAGGCGAGATCGCACCGCCGGGCCGGTGGATAGAGCATCACGATGGCCGCCAGGGCGCGACGCGACTCGTGAACGGGCGGCAAGAGCCAGAGCTCACCATGGCTGCGGGCCAGATCGAGCGCTGGCGCATCGTGAACGCTGCGAGCGCGCGCTACGTGCGCCTCTCGATCGGCAGCCGCACCTTCACCATCCTCGGCACCGACGGAGGACTGATAGACGCGCCGGTAACCGCGAGCGAGGTGCTGCTCACACCGGCTGACCGCGTGGAGCTGGCCGTTGGACCGTTCGCCGAAGGCGAGGTGTTGAGTGTGGATGCGCTCCGCTACGAGCGCCGCACCGTAGCCCGATCGCGCAAGGAGCGCTTCGCCACGCTGCGCGTCGGCCCGAGCGCGCCATCGCGCGCCTCGATCCCCGCGAAGCTGCGCGAGATTCCACCGCTCGTGACGGGGCCGGTTCGTCCCACGCGCGAAGTGCATCTTGGCATTCGCGGCAGCCTGCGGCACGGCGTGGACTTCCTCATCAACAAGGAGCAACACCACCGCGATCAGCCGGTGAGAGTCGGTGAGCTCCAGGTGTGGGACATCATCAACGATACCATGATGGACCACCCGTTCCACCTGCACGGCTTCTTCTTCCAGGTGCTCGAGGCGAACGGCGAGGCACCGGCGTTCCGCTCGTGGGAGGACACCGTCAACGTGCCGCCGAAGGGGCGGGTGCGCATCGCCTGGATACCGGACGACCGGCCGGGGGAGTGGATGTACCATTGCCACATCTTGGAGCACCACGAGTCGGGGATGATGGGCCACTTCGAGGTGGTGCGCTGACGGACTCGCGCGACTATGGCGCGTTGACGGAGAACGTGTTTCGATTCATGCCGGTCCGGCACGCGCCTCCGGACCTGCAGCGGATGCATGGGACCCACGAACGGATCGCGCAGAGAGCGTCTTCAACCCATGGAGGGTGCGATGTCGACCAGCACGTACCGAGTTACCGTACTCACCTGCGTCGCAGCATGGTTTCTCACCGGCATGCACAGCTCCGTGGTTCACGAGATCGTGGAGCATGGCCGCATGCCCCGCTGGTCGCTCCTCGTCCTCTTCACGCTGTTCGTGCTCGTGGGCTGTGCCAGCTTGTGGGCCCTGCTGCGCTTCAAGGCTCCACGAACAGAGCAGTCGGATACCAGTGCGCGTGCTGTCTGACCAACGTTGCAACCCAAGGGAGGCGCCATGCCGAAATACCTCATTCAGGCGTCGTACACCGCCGAGGGAACCAAGGGGCTCGTGCGAGATGGCGGCTCGAAGCGCCGCTCGGTCGTCGAGCAGATGATCAAGAAGTCGGGAGGAACACTGGAGTCCTTCTACTTCGCCTTCGGCGATGCCGACGTGTACATCATCTGCGATATACCGGATGTCGCATCGGCCGTGGCGATCAGTCTCGCCGTCAATGCCAGCGGCACCGTCGACCTGAAGACAGTCCCGCTTCTCTCGGTGGAAGACATCGATCAGGCGGCCAAGAAGCAGGTTGGATACAGCGCACCAGGGGCGGCGTAAGGCGCTACGGAGCGGCGACGGCTCACCACGCGACCTGGTAGCGCCCTCTGGGGCTCGCGCGCGCTAGCGCCTCCGTCCGCCGGCATCCTGCTCCACCTATTGCGTCCGCCATGACCCTCCAGAGCGCTCGGCCTGCGAAAGCTTGGCCGAGCGCGGAGGGTGCGACTGTCTTACTCTTCCCGGCGATACACGGACACGTGGGAACTGCTCGTTGCGCCGAACGCCTCGCGCTGCACCTCGGTTCGAGCTGGATCCGGCGAGCGAGCCATGCCCTCAGCGGGATGCCACGGCGTGTTGGGACACCCACTGCCGGAAGC
>DATCXG010000512.1:0-2274 GCA_036565945.1 Gemmatimonadaceae bacterium | reverse complement strand
TGGCCTCGCCAGAAGTCCCGCATGGTGTCGCGGTACATGCCGTTCCACTCGGTCCAGAGGACCGGGAAGTTGCCCACCTGGTAGCCGCCTTCGCCCAGGTCCCAGGGCTCGGCGATCAGCTTCACACGCGAGAGGACCGGGTCCTGGTGGATGATGTCGAAGAAGGTACCCAGCCGGTTCACCTCGAACAGCTCACGTGCCAGCGCGGGGGCGAGGTCGAAGCGGAAGCCGTCCACGTGCATCTCGCCCACCCAGTAGCGCAGCGAGTCCATGATGAGCTGGATGGTGCGCTGGTGACGCATGTTGAGCGAGTTGCCGCAACCAGTGAAGTCCACGTATCTGCGCGGGTTGTCGGGGTCGAGCCGGTAGTAGGCGGCGTTGTCTATGCCCCGCAGCGAGAGTGTGGGTCCCAGGTGGTTCCCCTCGGCGGTGTGGTTGTAGACCACGTCGAGGATCACCTCGATCCCGGCCGAGTGCAGCGTCTTCACCATTGACTTGAACTCACCAACCTGCTCGCCTCGCCCGCCGCAGGAATAGCGCACATCGGGCGCGAAGAAGCCGATGGAGTTGTAACCCCAGTAGTTGGTGAGTCCCTGCTCGGCGAGCTGTCGCTCCACCGCGAAGTGGTGCACGGGGAGCAGTTCCACCGCCGTGACTCCGAGCGAGAGCAGATGCTCGATGACCGGGTCGGCGGCGAGCCCCAGATAAGTGCCACGCACGTGCTCCGGAACCCCCGGGTGCAACTTCGTGAGCCCCTTCACGTGGCACTCGTAGATCACCGTCTGGTTCCACGGGGTACGCGGATGACGGTCGTCCGTCCAGGTGAACGAGGAGTCCACGACCACGCACTTCGGCATATCGCCAGCGCTGTTCGTGCGACTCATCTGGAGATCGGTGAGCGGGCTCTCCACGTCATATCCGAAGAGAGTATCGCGCCATGTAACCGTGCCGCTTATGGCCTTGGCGTACGGATCGATGAGCAGGCAGTTGGGATTGAAGCGATGCCCGCGCTCGGGCTCGTACGGCCCGTGGACACGGTAGCCGTAGAGCTGCCCGGGGCGGGCGTCGGGGAGATAGCAATGCCAGATCTGATCGTTGCGCTCACGCAGGCTGATGCGCGTGGTCTCCACGGCGTCGCTGGAGTGAGCGAACAGGCAGAGCTCCACCTCCGTGGCGTTCTCGGAGAAGATGGCGAAGTTCACACCCTCGCCGTCCCAGGTGGCACCGAGCGGGTATGGATAGCCGGGCCAGACGCGCATCTCAGTTTCCCCCTCTGTCGACGTCAGAACGAGCGTGCCGGCACACCTCGGAGCTACCGCGTCCACGCGCGTCAGAACAACCGCGGCTGTCCACGTCAGAACAACCGCGCGATTCCACGAAGGGGCACCCAGACCCAGTCAGGCCGGTTGTTCAACTCGTACTCCAGTTCGTAGAAGAGCTTCTCCATCTCGAACAGCGCGATGAGCGGATCATCGGGCTCGGCGCCGTACTCAGAGAGGAACGCGGCGCGCGAATCGCGCTCCCAGTGAGCGGCGTGGATCTCGGTAGCGGGGCTCACGCCGAGCCCGCCCGCATGAGCGGCGCCAGTGGCGGCCGCATAGGCGAAAGATCGAAGCATGCCGGCGACATCCCGCGCGGGGCTGCCGAGCTCGCGGCGCTCGGCCAACGCCCGAGCGGGCTCCCCCTCGAAGTCGATCACGAACCAACGATCATCGCTCGCGTGCAGGAGCTGACCGAGGTGGTAGTCGCCGTGCGTGCGGATCCTGATGGGGTGCGTCGCCAGGCTCTCCTCCACGCGCGCCGCGCGCGCCACTTCATCGAACAGTGCCAGGGCTGCAGCTCGACGACCGGCGATGGCGCGCGCCATGGGCGCGACCTTCGCGTGGAGCGCGGGGAGCCTGGCGCCCAGAAGATCGAGGGCCGTTCCCACCATGGCGCGCGCATTGTCGGCCCAGCGATCCACGTCGGCGCTGGTGATGGGCACTGGAGCGAACGCCGGGTCGGTGTGATCGGAGGCCAGCGCCTCGTGCAGCTCGCGCGTGATGGCACCGAGCCGGGCCGCGTCTGCCACGAACGATCCGGGAGGCGCTCCACCATCGCTTCGCGAGCTCAGGTAGCGGTTGATATCAGCCAGCGCGTACGCCCAGCCATCTGTCGCATCGCTCACGAAACGGGAGAGCATGCCGCCCACGCAGGGTTGGCCCGCAATATCATCAGCGGCAATGCCGGCTGCAGCGGCGGCTATGTCGGCCGTATCGGCATCCTTCGCGATAT
>DATCXG010000506.1:0-2623 GCA_036565945.1 Gemmatimonadaceae bacterium | reverse complement strand
CCAGCGCAGCCCATGCGCAGGCGAGCGCGAACTCTGACGGGATCCCACGCTCCAGCCACGACGCATCCCCATTGGTGAGTTGATGAGCAGCTCCAGCGTAAATGGCGCAACCAGCCGCGAGAATCAGCACGGCGATGCGCCAGCTGGTAGCGCGCAGCGCCACCACACCAGCCGTTATCACGATCCAGCCATAGCCGACCAGAAGCGCCGCGCTGCCCCCCTCCGACGAGGTCACGAATGGCGCCACGAGCGCACCACCCAGGCCCACACAGAAGAGCGGTTCGTCAGCCGCGCGAATGGCGAGCACGGCGAGGGCCACCGATGCCGAAGCTATGATGATGAGGGCGAGCGAAGGCGAGACCACGTGCAGTCGCGGGCCGGCCGCCCATAGGTCGAGGTGCAGCAGCGCGAGAGCCAGCGCGAGTAGCGTGTTGCCGAATCGCATGGTTCCGCGCGCGCGGAGGCGCCACCCAACTACGCCTACAACAGCCGCGCCGATGGCACCCAATACCACTCGCTGCGCTGGCCCGAGCAATCCGTGCGCGATCGCCCACGTGAGGAACGCACCCGCGCCCGTGAGCAACGCCAGCGTGGCCAGGGCGATGGTGCCGTACCGCCCCACCAATTCCTCGAAATCGAGTGTGGCCACGCCGCCGCGCCATGACCGCGCTACTGGCGGATGCCCTGGCAGCTGGTTCTTGCCAAAGGGCGCAGTCGCCGGACGCCCCGGCACCGACTCCTCCTCTGCACCAGAAACTGCCGGCGCCCGAAGAGCCTCCAGCTTGGGCGACGAAGCAACTGGCCTCTGCGCCTCAGCCCGCGCCGCAGCGCCCGGCGCCGCCGCTCCGCGCAATACCCTCACATCTTCGCGCAGCTCCGCCATCTGCTGGCTCAGCGCGCGAACGATGGTCTCCAGCCGCTCGATGCGTTCGGAATCCGACATTGCTTGCAACAGGGAGCGGGCGGATTACTTCAGCAGCTCCACAGTAGACGTCACCGCCTGCTTCACCGGTACTTTCTCTCCGGTTGCAGGGATGGTGATCTGCAGGTTCATACTCTGACTGGCGAACGAGCCCAGGTAGACGCCGGCGGTACTCACGTAGTACATGCCGCTGCCTGTTCCAGCACCCTCCACACGAAGCGCCTGGCCAGACTGGCTCTGATTGCCGTTCAGCGCGAGCACCGACGTCCGCTGCACACGCCACGCCTTCTGCCCCTGATAGGTGGTGTCACCGACAACGCGCGAGGTAGTGATGGAGCTCATGTCGAGATTGTTGCCCTCGCGGCCCACGGAGTTCACTGTGGTGTCGGTCCAGCTGCTACCCACCGCCGCGTTCTCAGGCAGCACCAGAAGGAACTTGCTCATTCCTTCTATCAGATTCTTGGCATCGGCGTTGTCGGCGGCGGCGTTGGAGGTCACGGCGTACACCTTCCCGCTGCGCGACATCGACCCGTTCACCTTGGTGCCGGCCAGCCTCGAAACATCAGGGAGCTGCACTGGCGGGTTCGAGACCACCCGGCTGGAGTCCAGCGTGTAAGCGAAATCGAGAGTGTCCTTGCCATGCTCGCTCAGCTGCACCGATACCTGCTGCTCGTTGGTGATTTTGAACTCCGTCTTCTGCCCGCCCTGCTCCTGCGAGCGGGTGATGACGGATATGAGGTGGTATCGGGTGGCAACAGGTGCATACTTGATGGTCGCCTGCGCTGGGAGCGCCGCAGCCGCGAAGGTACCTACTACAGCTAGTACAGAAGCTGCCGCACGAGTGCAGCTGAGGCGGGTCATGGTCCGGAATTTCCTCACGCGGGTGGTGACAGCCCGCTCTGGGTTTGAAGGCGCTCCGTGGCGAACCGACGGAACAGGTTGCGGAACGCTTTAAGGATGCACCACTGCCCGCCAAGGTCACAACCCTGCACACGCAGCTGGCCGGGGCAAGCGCGATCTGCTCGATCTTGCCCCGGACCATCACCATGTGATCGAACCAGAATGCCAGGTCAGCTCCCGACCTCGTCCGCGCGAACCATGCGCACGCCGAACACCGCGGCGATCTGGCTCCCCTCCTTCGCCTGGAATCGCACGGTCACCTTCTTCTTCCCACGCACCAGCTCCGCCGGAATGGGATACGAGATGTCGAAGAAGCGACCGGGATCGGTGCGCTCGATCTTCTGCTCGCTCACTCTCTGGCCGTCCACCTGAATCTCGAAGGACGCCGGCGATGTCCTCCGATCGGCGGAGTAGTAGGTAGCTACTATGGCCATGGGGTGCGCGGGATCCACGGCGAGCTCGTAGGAGAACCAGCTCCGCCCCGCGCGAGCCGAGCGTCCCATTACCCGCTGTGGGTTGGAGTCCTTACCGCCCTTGTAGTTGAACTCCTTCTCGGCCGACACCCTGCCGGGCTGCACGAAAGCGACGCTGGCCGCCTCCAACGCATGCTGCCGTGCCTCATCGCGCTCGTACTCCGACTTCCGTTCCACCCACTCCGGCGGTGTGAGGAGGTCCCAGTACGTGGCATAGGTGCGCTTGTGCAGACGGTAGAATGGAACGAGGTCCACCTCGTGCGCGAGGCCCCGCGCGTTCGGCTCCCGGCCGACACCCTTCGTGCGAAAGCGGCCAGGCTGCCCAGCC
>DATCXG010000505.1:0-4715 GCA_036565945.1 Gemmatimonadaceae bacterium | reverse complement strand
CGGCAGCCGCTCCTTCTGCTCGGCGGTGAGCTCCTCACCGGCGCGCTCCAACGTGGCGGTCATGAGCTTCGCCATCTCCGGCATCACTTTCCCGATCTGCTTCTGGAGCTCGGAATCCTTCGTCTTCCTCCCGTGCTCGAGCACGTAGCCGACGATCGGCGCGAGTAGGCTGTCGGCCTTCGCGTCGAACTCGCTGCTCAATCTCTGGATTCGCGAGAGTTGCTTCTCGGTCAGCAGCAGCGAATCCCGCAATGAAAGGATCCGCCCCAGTGGGTTGCGAGTCAACCTCTCGAGCCGTGCCCGTACCTCCTTCTCGGTGAGCGGCGCGTCGTCCTTGTCTTCGGGTACCAGCCCCAGGCTCCGGACGAGGGTGCGGCGCGGCGGTCCGCCGAAGTGGTAGCTCACTCCGAGCTCCACCTGGAAGGGATTCCTGAAGCGACTGCGTCTGGCGCCGCTCCTGCGCGAGCCCAGCTCACCGAACAACTGGTTCACGCGATACCGGTACTCCTTCGTGGCCGGGTCGAAGCCGTCAACGTAGAGCAGGGTACGGTCGAAGTCCCGACCCGATGCGGTCATGCTTCCGAATTGCGTATCCTCCAGGCCGAAGAGGCGGAGGACCGCGCCCATCGCGTTGACAGTGGTCACCGAGAACTCGAGGCGGTTGCCGTCGGCGCCAACGCCTGGCAGCGGTGGTGTGAGGCCCAGGTTGATGTCGGGCCGCAGTTGCCATCCGGTCCGGCACGAGTTGCGCCCCGCGATCTGTCCCAGTTGCTTCTCCAGGCATGAGCGAACCCGATCCGGCGCCGTCGCGAGCAGAGAGCGCATCTGACTCGCCAGGATCGTGTCGGAGGCGGAGCCCGGGTCGAAGACGAATGCGCGGTCGTTACTCCTCCCGTCGCCGTTCACGTCTCCCATGATCATCGGCGTATAGGGGATACCGGAGGTGAGAACGCCGCGCAGCGAGATGGAAAACCACTTCTTGTTGAACGACGTGAAGAACATGAACTGGTGCGTGGGCTGCTGTCCGGCGGCCCAGTCGCGCCGGAACGGGTCGCCGGCCGTCGAGCCATCGAAGCCACGTTCCTGAGCCCGTTGGCTCTGGTAGGTATACGTGATGTTGAAGGGAAGCTTCCCGAAGAGCGGCTTCGACGAGTTGAGCGAGACGTTGAACTGCGACGCGACCGAGCGGAGGTCGGAGAGGTAGCTCGTCACGCTGCCGAACCGCTGCGTGATCCGTGAAGCGCCCGGCGCGACGAGCCCCGTGGACGGGACTATGGCGTCGGTGGATACGAACACCGGCCGGTCGTCTTCGGTGGGGAGCGAGAACTCGGGCGTGCGCTGGAGGTTGAGATCCACCCCGCTCTGAGCGTGCAATCCCAGCGAGTAGGTGTAGCTCAGGCCAATTCCCCAATCGTGGTAGCTCAGGCCGTTCAGTTGTAGCGTGCCGCGCCAACTGATGGGCGCCTGGAAGGATGGGTCGAAGATCCGCACGTTCGGGCGGTCGCTCGAGAATTCGGCCGGGGCCGTGCCATCCAGACATTCGGTGGGTGCGGCGCCGGGATCGCCCAGATAGAGCGACCAGTCCGGGATGGGGGTCGCGTCGCCCACGCAGGTGAGCTGCTTGATCGTGTTCGGGAGCCCGGTTGCATCGACCATCCCGGAGATCATTCCTGGTTGGACGACACCGCGGAAGGCGCCGACCCCGCCCGAGATGGTGATCCGCTGGCGCCCGAAGCCGCCCATGGCCATGCGTGTCATGCCGCGACCACGCGCGGCGAAGCCGCCGCGCGGCATGGCGGTGCTGGACGAGCCGCCGGGAGTCCAGGAAAAGCCGAGCCGTGGGCTCAGGCCTACGCCGGTAGGCACGTGGTCGGTGCGGAGGCTGAAGAGCGAGTCGACCACGGGGTTGTAGGCAGGCACCTCTCCCGGGCGCGCGAGGTCGAGGCGGAGCCCGTACTGAAGCTGGAAGGCGCTGCTCCTGCTGCGTGAGACACCGCCTACCCAGAGAGCACCGCTCAACGCGTTCGACGTGCGCTCTCTCGAGGAGAGTGTACGCGAATACGAGCCCGGCCGGTTCGCGATGAAGTCCTCCATGGATTGGTACGAGAAAGTCCCGCCGACGTTCGACGCGTTTCGAGATACGCTCCGGGATGCGGTGAACGATTGGCCGAACTTGAGCTGGTGTCTGCTGTCGGTGGTGAGCCAGGAGATCTCGTTCCGCGTCTCCCATGCGCGAGAGTGCGTCTCCGAGCTGCCCGACGAGCCGCCGCCAAAGCTCAGTGGAACGATCCCGCCGCTGGCATCCGGGCGGTCGGCGCCCACGCGCACCGTGCCATGAGGGAGCAGGAGATACGGCTGCGAGGAAGACGACGATGTCTGCACGCTCGACTTCAGCTCATCGAGAAGGCCGCGGAAGTACGTGGAGACGGCGAGCGTGAGTCCCAGATTCGACGACTCGTTCCCCCCACCCAACGACGGGAAGCCGAGCGGCGAGATCCCCACGCCATCCTGTCCGTTCCAGGTTCCCGTGCCTGTCAGCGACATCGACGTGGAGGCGGTTGGCAGCAGGTCGAATCGTACGAACGCCGACTTCCGGTCGCCGATGTTCTCGTTCGCGTCTCCGCCAGCGGTCAGCGGGATGCCGGCGCTGCCGAGTGCCCCCGCCAGGGCGTTGATCGTGTCCGTGGAGAGGCCATACTGTTGGAGGAGTGCATCGTTCAACGAAGTGAGCGATCGAGTATCCCTCGTGGAGCGCCGGATGTCGAGAGCCCCGAAGTAGTACGCCTTCCCCTTCACGATGGGCCCGCCGGCGCTGCCATTCCACGTCAGAGTGCGCGAGGTCTGTACGGGAGATGCGGGATCGGCCCATGCCAGGTGCGGGTCCGCGACCTTCGCCTCGAGCTTGCCCTCGAAGATGTCCCTACCACCGCGGGTGGTGATCGCGAGCTGGCCGCCATTGAAGCCTCCGCGTCCCGGATCGAACGTCGCGGTCGAGAGCGTGGCGCCCGCGATGGCGCCGGTCGGGAGCGCAGAGCCGCTGAAGGAGGAGCCATCGACGGTCGTGTTGTTCGCATCGGGCCCGGCGCCGAGGACCGAGTAGCCGTCCGTACCCGGAATGGCGTACACTCCGGGCACGTTGAGCGCGAGCTCGTCGAGATCCGTGGCGTCGAGCGAGAATAGCGCTCCCTGCAGCGCGTCCTGATCGTTACCGCCGATGGAAGATCCGTCCTGTGAGGTACGCGGCCGCGCGGCGCTTTCCACGGTGACCGTATCGAGCATCGTAGTCGCCGGGGACATCCGCACGTTGGCCACGAGCACGTTCGACTCGCCCGTGCGAAGAACGCGTCTCGTCAACGGCGCGAAACCGAGGGAGCGCACCCTCACCACGTACTCTCCTTCGCCATCGGCGAAGAGAACCGTGAAGACGCCTTCGTCGTTGGTTCGGGTCGTGCGGACGCTTTGACTCAGGAGGCCGGTGACCGTGATGTCCGCACCGGCGAGAGGGAGCGAATCTGGTGTGCTCACTTGCCCGCGGACCAACTCCGAGCCACCTTGGGCAGCGATTCCGGTACTGGTCAGGGCGGAAAGGATGGTGATCGCCAGCGCCATCCGGAACGTATGAAAGCCGGTACTCACGTGCATAACCTAGTGAGACGGGTTGGGCCATCCCATCCCTACGTCCATGACACGACCATACGAGTACTTCGCGACCTGCGGCGGGCAGCCAGGCGTCGTCACGAACCTGGGTCACCTGGGCATGAGCGGCAGCGAGGTCGCGATCCAGACACGCGTCCACCGCGATTACGACTCAGGCGGCACCCACGTCTCGTATTTCATACCAGCGACAGAGCGCATACTCCCGATAGCACGGAGCCTGGTACGGCCAAAATTGATACGTGCACTCGTCAGGGATGCTCGTACCTGGAGAGCAGACCTCAGTGCGCTCGACGGCGAACGTCGGATGCACGCCGATCTCCTGCCATTCACAGGCCGAGTGGCCATCTACTCGGATTGCGAGATCAGCGATGCCGACTGGTCACTCCTGACGAGAGGCGCAGCTGCTTCTGGCGTGTACCTGACCTTCCACGGCCCCGGATACGCGCGGGCACGAGCGAAGGCAGAACATCCACTCGCCTTCATCTTGCACGACTCACACGACAGGTCCATCGCGCAGCGACTCGCGGAGCACCTTCGGGGGATTGGAGCACCGGTGTGGTTCGATGAGTTTTCCGTCCCCGCCGAAGTGGGCCTGCGCGAGAGCATCGACAGGGGAATGAGCGAATGCCGCAGGGCGATCGTCATAGTGAGCCGGTCGTTTCTCGAAAGCGCCAGCGGTGCCAGGGAGGAGCTCGACGCGCTGTGCTCGCGTGATGTGGAAAGTAAGAGTACCGGTCTCATTCCGATCTGGTACGCGGTCGACCGTGCCGAGGTAGGGAGCTACAGCGCGTCACTGGCCGATCGTCGAGCATTTCGATGGGACCCGCATGTCGACCGCTTGGCGGCACTGATCTTCCACGAGATGACTGGCCTGCATGCTCCGCTGCGGCCGGTGCAGTGGATAAAGGCTTGACCTAGTGGGTGCTCAGCACGGCCTGGTAGAAGCGCGGAGCACTCGGGCTGGATCGAATCACTCCATCACCAGCGATCGGTGCGCCGCGATCCCCGCCATCGCGCCGTCGGCCACGGCGAAGGCGATGGTGTGCGGAGCGCGCGCC
>DATCXG010000504.1:0-3607 GCA_036565945.1 Gemmatimonadaceae bacterium | reverse complement strand
GGATGCTCCCTACCTCGCACCGGTGCCGTACCGCGGCAGGCGCAACGAGCCTGCGTGGGTGCCACAGACCATAGCGAGACTCGCGCGTGCTCGCGGCACCGATCCGGACGCCACGAGCGCCATCACTGCCGAGAATGCCCGCCAGCTCTTCGGCCTGACTCACCACAGCCTGTAAGCAGCCGGGTAGCGGTGCACTGAGCACCGCGGGTAAAATTGGCGGGAACCCCAGCCACCAGCGAGGATCTTGTGTCAAGCGTCCCCTCCGATATCGAGATAGCGCAGAAAGCGCGTTTGCGACCCATCGCCGACGTCGCGGCCGATCTCGGCCTGTCAGCCGACGAGATCGATCCGTACGGCAAATACATGGCGAAGATCGACCTCGACATAGCGCGGCGCCCGGTGCGCGGTAGGCTCGTGTTGATCACCGGTACCAACCCCACGGTAGCTGGGGAAGGGAAGAGCACCACACTGGTGGGCGTGACCCAGGCACTCCATCGCCTCGGGAAGAGCGCCGTGATGTGTATGCGCGAGCCGAGCATGGGGCCTGTATTCGGTATGAAGGGAGGCGCCGCGGGCGGTGGCTACGCACAGGTGGTGCCGATGGAGGACATCAACCTCCACTTCACCGGTGACTTCCACGCGATCTCCAGCGCGCACGCGCTCCTTGCGGCGATGATCGACAACCATCTCACGCAGGGCAACGCGTTGGGGCTCGACGTACGCCGCATCACCTGGCCGCGCGCTATCGACATGAACGACCGCGCTCTGAGAGATTGCGTGATCGGGCTGGGCGGCATGGCGAACGGCGTCCCGCGTCAGGAGCGCTGGGTGATCATCCCCGCCAGCGAGGTCATGGCGGTCGTGGCGCTCGCCACTAGTCGGGAGGATCTGGAAGAGCGGCTCGGACGCATGATCATCGGAGCCACGTCCGGGGCCAAGCGCGAGCCCGTGTATGCCCGCGACCTCAAGGCACAGGGTGCAATGAGCCTCCTGCTGAAGGATGCGCTGCGCCCCAATCTGGTGCAGACACTGGAGGGTGGACCCGCGCTCCTGCACGCCGGGCCGTTCGGTAACATCGCCCACGGCTGCAACAGTGTGATGGCCACGAGGACCGGGCTCGCGCTCTCGGACATCGTCCTTACCGAGGCGGGCTTCGGCTCCGACCTGGGCGCCGAGAAGTTCTTCGACATCAAATGCCGCTCCGCGGGTCTCAACCCGGAGCTCGCCGTGGTGGTGGCTACGGTGAGATCGCTGAAATTGAACGGCGGCGCCAACAAGAAGGAGCTGGAGACCGAGGACCTCGGCGCACTCGAGCGCGGCCTGCCCAACCTCGCGGCACACATCGAGAACGTGAAGCAGTTCGGCGTGCCCGTGATAGTCACCATCAACCGCTTCACGTCCGACACCGAGAGGGAGCTGGCCATGGTGAGCGATCTTGCCGCGAAGCTGGGCGTGTGCGTTGTCCCCTGCGACGTGTGGGCTCGTGGCGGAGAGGGCGGTGAGGAGCTGGCGCGCGAGATCCTCGCGGCGCTCGAGCGGGGCGGCTCGAACTACAAGCCGCTCTACGATGTGAAGCTCCCGATCCGCGCGAAGATCGACACCATCGTCCAGCGCGTGTATGGCGGCGAGGGCGCTGACTATTCGCCCAAGGCCAGCCGCACGATCGATTACCTGGAGTCGATCGGACTGGGCGAGACGCCGGTCTGCATGGCCAAGACCCAGTATTCGTTCACTGACGATCCCTCGCGCCTCGGCCGCCCGCGCGACTTCCGCATCATGATAAACGAGATCTACCCCTCCGCCGGCGCCGGCTTTGTCGTGGCGCAGGCAGGCGACATCATGATCATGCCTGGGCTGCCGAGAGAACCGGCCGCCGAGCACATGTCGATTGCCGCTGACGGGAGTATCACCGGGCTGTCCTGAGGGGGCTGTCCCCTGCGTGTGCCGTGGAGTATCATCGAGGGCGACCGAGCAGCGGACGCCCGAACCGGGGATCGGAGAGGCGTGATGCCTGATCCCTGGTCAATCGTGCTGCGACATTCAGCCCTCAGCTCATTTCGGAGATCGCTAACGTGACAGCTACAGCAGTCGCCACCAAGAAGGCTCCCGAGGCCATAGGCCCCTACTCCCAGGCTATTCGCGCCGGTGGGTTTCTCTTCACCGCCGGGCAGATCGCGCTGGACCCGGCCACGACCAAGATTGTGGACGGTGGTGTGGTGGAGCAGACGGAGCAAGTGATGGCCAATCTGACGGCAGTGCTCGCAGCGGCCGGGGCTTCGTGGAGTGACGTCGTGAAGACGACAGTGTTCCTGGCCGACCTGGCCGACTTCCCCGTGTTCAACGAGGTATACGGTCGCCATCTCGGGCATGCTCGCCCTGCTCGCTCGACCGTGCAGGTGGCCGCGCTGCCGCGCAACGCGCTGGTCGAGGTGGAGGCGGTGGCGCTCCTCCCGGCCTGACATCCGGTATCCCGCTCGACGAGACAGTCATGAGTACATCCATCACGCGCGACGAGATCTTCCGGCTGACCGGCTTTGCTCGCTGTGCTGGTTGCGCGTCCAAGATGGGTCCGGCCGACCTGTCGCGGGCGCTCGCGCCTCTGCCACGGCAGGAGGATGCTCGTCTCATCGTCGGGCGGGAAACCTTTGACGACGCGGGAGTTTTTGTTCTTTCAGACGACCTCGCGCTCGTGCAGACGGTGGACTTCTTCGCGCCCATCGTCGACGACCCCTATGAGTTCGGGCGAATCGCGGCCACCAACGCACTTTCGGATGTCTACGCGATGGGCGGTGAGCCGCTCACGGCGCTGAACATCGTCGGCTTCCCCACGTCTCGCCTGCCGATTGACGTTCTCACTGAGATCCTGCGTGGCGGACAGGACGCGGTGCGCGAGGCCGGCGCGGTTCTGGTGGGCGGACATACCGTGGTGGATGAGGAGCCGAAGTATGGCCTGGCAGTGACCGGGCGCGCCGACCCGCGCCGCCTCCTCACGAATGCGAATGCGCGGCCCGGCGACGCCCTGGTGTTGACGAAGCCATTGGGCACCGGAATGTTGACCACCGCGGCGAAGCAGGGCGAGGTCGCGCCGGCCGACTACAGAGCGCTGGTCGACAGCATGTGTCGTCTCAACAATACTGCGAGCCACGCGGCGCTTGCGGTGGGCGCCAGCTGCGCCACCGATGTCACCGGCTTCGGGCTGCTGGGCCACGCGTCGCACATCGCGCGTGCCAGCTCTGTGACCATCCGTATCGAGGTGGCCAGGGTGCCAGTACTCGGCGGTGCCAGAGCCGCCGCGGAGCGCGGAGTGAGCACCGGCGGTGGGAAGCGCAACGCCGAATATCTTTCTGAGTTGGTGGATTGGGCGGCCGTTGATGATGCGACAAGGGCGGTGCTCGTCGATCCGCAGACCTCGGGCGGGTTGCTGGTCGCGGTGCCCGAAGGACACCTGGATGATTACCTTTCGCGAGTCGCTGGGGCGGTCGAGATTGGCTCGGTCGTTCCGCGAGAGCCGTTCCAGATCATTCTCTCGTGAGGTATGGGGGCGGATGGGGCCTGGTGGCTTCCGCGGTCTTCAAAACCGTTGCGACCTGACCACGTCGGGTTGGGT
>DATCXG010000500.1:0-10348 GCA_036565945.1 Gemmatimonadaceae bacterium | reverse complement strand
ACCGCGTGCGACGGCCGCAATTGTGTACTGACGCCGTGTGCCCCGCCGCTCGCCGCAACGGTTACGGTCACCTCGAGCGTGTCCGGCGACTCGGTTCCTGGCGCGTTCGTGCGAGCGCCGGGGGTTTCGAGCGCCATCCCGTGCACCGTGTCGCCCGGGACTACCTGTGACATCCCGGGAGGAGCGGGGACCTACGAGCTGGACATCGGCGCCCCAGGTTTTCAGACGGTGCATCGCACGGTGACAGTGTCGGCCGCGCGGCGTGCGCAATGTGGATGCAGCTCGCCGGACACGCAGCATCTGGACGTCGCTCTCGTGCCCGACGCGTGAGCCGGATGCGATGGCCACTTCGCTCGATGTTCGAGGGCACGGAGTCCCGTAGTCGACTGCCTCGTCGCACGGGGCGGCATCCTGGCGTTCCGGCCGCTGTTGCTGCATGCGTCTTCGCCGGCGATCCGACCGGGACACCGTCGCGTGGTGCACCTGGAATTTGCAGTGGGGGATCTGCCGGACGGGCTGGATTGGCGGATGCGCTTGTGAGTAACCCGCGCCCATCCGGCGACTGCAGCGGCGCTTCGGGAACAGCTCAGGTGAGGGGGTAACATTCCGGGAATGCGAGACGTGGAACCAGCATCTCCGGGCACCCTTGTCCTGTTACACGGCCTCGGTCGCACCGCGCGCTCGATGCGCCGCCTCGCGGCTGAAGGGGCGCGACGCGGCTACCGTGTTCGGAATCTCGGCTACCCATCGCGCCGCGCGAGCGTGCACGTGCATGCGGAACGAGTCGGGCTCGCCCTCGCCGCACTGCCGGATGACGGGCCATTGCACGTGGTCACGCACTCCATGGGCGGGATCGTGCTCCGTGCGGCGTTGGCCGGTGGTTGGCTGCCGCCAGCGGGACTCGGGCGGGTGGTCATGCTCGCGCCGCCGAACGGGGGGAGCGAGCTCGCCGACTGGCTCTGCCGGACGCCACTCCTTCGGCTCGCGCTCGGTCCTGCCGGGCCGGAGCTTCGAACCGGGTCGCGAGGTATCCCATGCTCGCTGCCGCCGGTGCACTTCGAGCTCGGGGTCATTGCAGGAGCGGCGAAGCACAGATCGCTGGCCGCGCCTCTCTTCCCCGGGCCGCACGACGGGAAGGTGAGCGTCGCTAGCGCGAGCGTGACTGGTATGCGAGACCTGCTCGTGGTGCCGTGCGGTCACACGTTCATCATGAACGTGCCGGAAGTCGTCAGGCAGACGTTTCACTTCCTGGCCCGTGGGGCGTTCGACCAGGCTGGAATTTGTGCCGCGGGAGTGGAGCGCTAGCTTCACGCCATCCCGGCCGCCGCGTGCGGCCGGCTGGGACCTCCAACAGAGCGCAGCCGGAATCCGAGGGCGATCAGCAGGATGCCGGTAACGATGGCGTACGCGCCGATCCAGAGGACGACGGCCAGCGCGCCAGCACCCGGGAATAGGAGGAGCAGGATGCCGAGCACGATGGCAGCGACGCCGCTCAACGCCAGCAACCACTCGTTGGTGATCACCTTTCGCAGGCGGATGGCCGCGGCAATCTCGAACACTCCGGTCATCAGCGCCCAGAACGCTATCAGGTAGAGTAGCACGACCGCGGTGATGCCAGGCCAGACGAGCGTCGCCACGCCAACCACCACACCAAGCAGTCCGTGGAGGAGGAGCAGCCACCAGTTGTCGGTCGCGCCGCGCCGCCGGATCGCGCTCGCGATGCTGAATATGCCATCGACGAGGGCGTACGCGCCGAAGACTAGCACGAGTGCCGTGAGTGAGATGCCGGGCGCGAGGAAAGTGACGATGCCGAAGATGACAGCTGCCACTCCACGGAGCAGCACGGCCCACCAGTTCTGGGACAGGGTGTCCACATCTGCGATCCGGATGCTCATGGCTGTTCCCCTGCTGCACTGTATTGTCTACACAGCGGCGGCGCTCAGCGGCCACCGTTCCTGCGCGCTAGTTCGCCGCAATCGTTGCGCCACCGTGGCTGTCGTCACAGGGTTCGTGCTACTGATGATTCACCGGGTCGTTTCGCGGATGAAGCTGGCGAGACTGGAGACCATCGACTCGCTCAACGTTGGCAGCGATGGCGCCATCGTGATAGCATCGAATCGGGACGTTGGCGTACTGTACGGTGCGTTCAGCTCCCGTCGGGCGTTGTTTGCCAGGCGTGGAGCCCTGCAGGTACGGCGGCGTGTGCGAAGGCATGCGTGTGCGAAGGCATGCTGAATAGGATGTGCGCCTCACTGGGGCGGATCGGCCTCTTACAATTCATCTAGGATGCGCGTGATGAACCGCGGTAATGTGCAGGACTCCTACACTCCACGATCGGAGCACCATTTCACCTTCGGCCTCTGGACGGTTGGCAACCAGGGCAGGGACCCGTTTGGAGAACCGGTGCGAGCACCCATGGCTGCGGCTCATATCGTTCGCAAGCTGTCGGAGCTGGGGGCCTACGGCGTGAATCTGCACGACGACGATCTGATCCCGCGCGATGCCACCGCGGCACGGCGTGACGCGATTGTCAGGGAGTTCAGACAGGTGCTCGCCGACACGGGGATGCGGGTGCCGATGGCGACGACGAATCTCTTCAGCGACCCGGTGTTCAGAGATGGCGCGTTCACCAGCGCTGATGCGCGGGTGCGCACCTATGCACTGCAGAAGACCATGCGGTCGATCGACCTGGGTGTGGAGCTGGGCGCTGAGACGTACGTGTTCTGGGGCGGGCGCGAGGGCGTGGAGACGAACGCGGCGAAGGACCCGCGTGAGGCGCTCGCGTGGTTCCGCGATGCCATCAACTTCCTGTGCGAGTACGCGCGGTCGCAAAGGTACGCGCTCAGGTTCGCGCTGGAGGCCAAGCCCAACGAGCCGCGCGGCGACATCTTCCTCCCCACGACGGGGCACATGCTCGCCTTCATCTACACGCTCGATCACCCGGAGATGGTGGGCGTCAATCCGGAGGTGGCGCACGAGCAGATGGCGGGACTCGATTTCTCGCACGGTGTGGCGCAGGCGCTGGATGCGGGGAA
The DNA here is from genome assembly GCA_036565945.1 of Gemmatimonadaceae bacterium. Lineage (GTDB taxonomy): Bacteria > Gemmatimonadota > Gemmatimonadetes > Gemmatimonadales > Gemmatimonadaceae > JADGGM01. The sequence continues at coordinate 7,313 of DATCXG010000500.1, read as the reverse complement.
GCTCTTCCACATCGACCTGAACGGGCAGAAGCCGGGTCGATTCGACCAGGACCTGCGCTTCGGCAGCGACGATCCCAAGGCGGCGTTCTTCCTTGTGAAACTACTCGAGGATGCCGAGTGGCCGGGCATGCGTCACTTCGACAGCCACGCCTACCGCACTGAGGATGAAGATGGAGTGTGGGACTTCGCCAGCGGCAGCATGCGGTCGTACCTCATCCTGAAAGAGAAAGTGCAGCGCTTCAATGCCGACGCGGAGATCCAGGGGATTCTCGCCGAGGTGCGCGCGCGCGGCGGTGTGGCGGACGGCGGAGCGGAGGGGACGGGGGCAGAGAAGGGGCTCGTCTTCAGCACCGATGGTGCCCGGGAACTGAGGGAGCTGACCTTGGACATCGATGCGCTGCGCCGGCGGGGCTACGCCTACGAGCGGCTCGACCAGCTCACGATGGAGCTACTCCTCGGAGTGAGGTAGAGTGGCGGAGGCACTATTCCTTGGCCTGGACATCGGCACCAGCGGCGTCAAGGCGATCCTGGTGAATCCCGCCGGAGATGTGGAGGCTGCCGCCACCTCGCCGCTTCGGCTGACCACCCCTTGGCCGGGCTGGGCGGAGCAGGATCCGGTGAGCTGGTGGGAAGCCAGCATCGCGTCGATCCGGGAGGTGCTCGCTCGGTGCGCCGCCGCGAGAGTGGTCTCCGTGGGAATCGCGGGGCAGATGCACTCCTCGGTGTTCCTCGACCGTGCTGGGGAGGTGATCCGGCCCGCACTTCTCTGGTGCGACGGCCGGACCACGGAGGAGTGTCGCGAGATCACGGAGCGCGTGGGGGGCGAGGAGCGCCTGCGCGACTGGGCGAGCAACCCAGCTCTGGAGGGTTTCACGCTGCCCAAGGTGCTCTGGCTGCGCAATCACGAGCCAGCCGCCTTCGCCCGGTTGTCCACCGTGTTGCTCGCCAAGGATTACATCCGCTTTCGCCTCACGGGTGCGTTGGCCACCGAGCCTTCGGATGCATCCGGAACGCTGATGTTCGACACGGCCCGAGAGCGCTGGAGCGGAGAGATCCTCGGTGCGGTGGGGCTGCCTCTCTCGCTTCTCCCCCAGGTTGGCGGATCAGCCGATGTGCTGGGGCGCCTCACGCCGGAGGCCGCGGCGCTCACCGGGCTCGCGTCCGGGATTCCGGTGGTGGGCGGCGGGGCCGACAACGCTTGCGGTGCGGCGGGGGTTGGCGCGATCGAGCCGGGTGAAGCTGTGGCCAGTTGGGGTACGTCCGGGACGGTGCTCGCTCCCATGGCGGAGCCACGCGTGGACCCTGCGCTCAGAGCCCATACGTTCTGCCACGTGGCGCCGGGAAGGTGGTACCTGATGGGGGTCGTCCTCTCCGCCGGCGGCGCCTTCGCGTGGTACCGCGATCAGTTCGCGCGCGAGATCGCGGATGTGGCCGTGGCCGACAGGCGGTTACGCGAGGAGGCCGAGTCGATCCCGCCCGGTGCGGCTGGGGTGACCTTTCTGCCGTACCTGCAGGGCGAGCGCACGCCGCATCGGGACGCGGCCGCGCGGGGCGCTATCCTGGGGCTCAGCCTCGCCCACACTCGCGGCCACGTGACCCGAGCCGTGCTCGAAGGCATCTGCTTCGCTCTCAACGAATCGGTCTCGATTCTCCGAGAGCTCGGGCTCTCTCCCGATCACCTGCTGCTTACCGGTGGCGGTGCAAAGTACCCGCTACTGCGCCGGCTCCAGGCGGAGGTCTTCGGGCTGCCTGTGGGCATGGTGAATCGCGAGGAGGGTCCGGCATATGGTGCCGCGCTGCTCGCGGCGGTTGGTGCTGGCGTCTTCCCTGACATCGGCTCCGCGGTTGGGGCCACGCTCTCCAGAACGCCGTTGGAGATCCCGGACCCAGAGACGCACCTCGAGTATCGGCGACTCTTCCAACGCTTTCGTGCTTCGTATGAGAGCTCGCAGGTACCGGCGAGCTCCCCGGTATAGTCGCACCGACCTAGCCGTTAAGCTCTCGGCGGCGGCGATGGCCGAAGCAGTGGTTGGGAGGTGGCCGGACTCCGCGGTGCCTCGCTCCACCTTTTGTAAGCCTGGATCCCCGGTCGCTCGATGGCCGGAGCCGCGCCCTTCAGTCGTGCACGAGGTCGCCCGCTACGCAGCGGATCACTGTCGGCGGCCCGTGCGCTCGGTACTGAATCGGTAGATCGTGCGCGAGCTGTACTCGGCACCGGGCCGCAGGATGGTGGATGGGAAGTGCGGCGGGTTGGGCGAGTCAGGGAAGTGCTGTGTCTCGAGTGCCAGCCCGCTGTAGGGATGGTAGCTGCACCCTTCCTTTCCCATGACTCCGTCGCCCAGGACGTTCCCGGAATAGAACTGGATGCCTGGCTCGGTAGTGTGAATCTCGAGCGTTCTCCCGCTCGTTGGCTCGTGCAGCCGCGCCGCAAGGGCGAGTGCGTTGCCGGCCTCGCGGTCGAGAACGAAGTTGTGGTCGTAGCCGTTGCCGTGAAGGAGTTGCTCGTCTCCGGCGTCGAGCGAGAGCCCGACCGCACGAGGGGTGGTGAAATCGAATGGCGTACCGGTCACGCTTCGGATCTCACCCGTGGGGAGCAACTCGGCGTTCACCGGTGTGAAACGTGACGAGTGAAGGGTGAGGAGATGGTCGAGGATGTTGCCGCTGCCGTGCCCCGCGAGGTTGAAATACGCGTGCTGCGTGAGGCTCACCGGGGTTGGCTGGTCGGCAGTCGCGTGATAGTCGAGGATCAATGCGTTGTCGTCGGTGAGCGTGTAGGTGACGCGCACGCTCATGGTGCCAGGATACCCCTCCTCCCCCGCCGGGCTCGTGTAGCTGAGGATCGCGCCGGAGCGACCCGCGCCCTCGAACTGCTCGGCGCTCCAGACCACCTTGTGAAGCCCTCTGGCGCCGCCGTGCAGATGGTTGGTTCGCTCGTTCCTGGTTACCGTGTACTCCGTGCCGTCCAGCGTGAACTGGCCATTCGCGATCCGGTTGGCATAGCGGCCGATCAGCGGCCCCAGGTAGTAGACATCGTCGAGGTACTCGCCGAGGGTATCGTATCCCAGCACCACGTCGCCGAGCGATCCGTGGCGGTCGGGCACCTTCACCGAGACGATGGTGCCGCCAAAGGTGATGAAGCGGACCTCCATGTGGTTGGCGTTGGTGAGCGTTATCGCGTCGACTACCTCGCCGCCCGCTGTGATGCCGAACAGTTCGCGCCTCATGCCGCGGAGGGCGCTCATCGCGCCGCGCAGAGCAGCTGGATCAACCGAATCTGGCCGGAGTGGTAGGTGTCGTGTAAAGCGATTCCGGCGACCTCCTGCGCTAGCGTGTGAGGCGTGCTGGGGCGGCGTGTATCGAGATACCTGGCTGGTACCGCCCGAACTGCAGCGGTGAGCCGTTCGTGCTGTTCATTCAGGAGAGCGATGTCATCGCGCCAGGCGCCTTCCGATGGTGGTCCAGGCGACATCGCCGCATCTGGTACTGCGGGCCACCACTCGCGCCGCATCTTGTGCGGGAAGCTGGGTGGACGATCCGGCGCGTGAGGTGCAGGGACGTAGCGCGCCAGGCGGCCCAGTACCCTGTGCCGGCTGTATGCCACATGGAGCAGGAGCTCCCAGATCGTGTTGCGCCCTGGCGCTGGCCGCCAGATCGCCTCGGATGGTGTCACGCCGCGGAGTACGGAGCGGAGCGACGGTCCGTGCCACGCAGGCCCCGCATATGCTTCGCTCAGCAGTTGGACGAGGTCGACGCGCGCAGGGGCCGCGACGCTGGAGGTACGGTGCTCGAGAACGCGGGCCATCATGCGCTGGCGAGTGGAGGGTGAACCGCTCGAGGATTCCCGGAATCCGCGAACACCACCTCGTAGTGATTCACATGCTCGTCGCGGTCTACCAGGAAGTGATCGTCGCGAGGATAGAACACGGCGCGTGCCGGGTCGCTGCCGGCGAAGTTGCGCATCGCGTCCATCGACTCCCACAGCGACACGAGCAGGAACTCGGCGCGGGGGCCATCGGGACCATCGATCGTGCGGCGGAGTCCGTAGACCGCGACGTTGCCCGGGGTAGCCCGGTACTTCGAGAATCCTGTTTCGTGCAGGTATGCCAGATATTCATCGGCATCAGCCGCCGAGGTCGCGCCGCGCCATGTTCGTGCAATCATGCCAGGTCCCCGACATCGAGAGTGTTGTGACCGGTATTATGACTATTACCGGTATGAATGCTGGCATACGATGGCGAGTCGCCACACGCCTGTCAAGAGTGGGATGCGCGCCGTAGATTGATGTGATGTCTCGCAAGCTCGAGCGGACCGCAGTCCGCCGCACCGCAGTCGCTGCTCCCGTGCGGGAGGGATCACGGGAGCGCGTCCAAGCGGACTCGCGCTTCAGGTTCGTAGGTGGAAACCCGAGTCTCGACTTCGTCAACACCATCAACTGGACCAGCGATGGGCTCGAGGACGAGCGCCTCGTAGACTACCAATCGCTCACGCGTTGGGCGGAGCAGGCGGGCGTCGTCACGCGCTCGGTGGCGGCTGCGCTCAGACGTGCCGCCCGGGAACGCCCGGCCGATGCCGCGCGCGCCTACGCCAGTGCGCTGCGTCTCCGCTCTCTGTTGCACGGCGTCTTCGTCGAGTCGGCCGCCGGCCGTGCGGGCGACGCATCGCTTGCCGCTCTCGAGGCCACCTTCGCCGCGGCGATGCGTCGCGTGCGGTTGGTGCGGCCGTCCGGTGCTAGCGATGCGCGGGTGTCACTGGGATGGCACGGGTGGGGCGAGGCGTTGGAGTGTCCGCTCTGGCCCATCACTCGCGCTGCCGCCGAGCTCCTGGCGTCGTCCGAAGCCAGGAAGTTGCGGGTGTGCGCCGCGCAGGATTGCGGTTGGGTATACGTGGACCGCAGCCGCAACGGCCTCCGCCGCTGGTGCGAGATGCGAACGTGCGGCGCCAGCGCCAAGTCGCGGCGCTACTACGCGCGCCGGACGGGCCGAGAGAGTGGGGCAGGGTGAGCGACCGGCCGCCGAGCTCGTCACAGCCTTGCACGCTTCAACGGTGCGCTTCCTGCACGTGCACAGAGCGGTACGGCTGCGAGCGCGGCCGTCGTCGCCATGCGGACATTGAACGTCGATTGGGTGCAGGTCTTCCGGCCAGATACGCCGATCCTGGAGATCATCTTTCGCGGCTCGGTGATCTATCTCGCGCTCTTCGCGTTCCTGCGTCTGGGTATCAAGCGCGAGGCGGGAACCCTCGGTATCAGCGACCTCCTGGTGATCGTGCTCCTCGCCGACGCCGCCCAGAATGCCATGGCCGGCGAGTACACATCGATCACCGATGGATTGGTGCTCGTAGCCACCCTGGTATTCTGGAGCTATGCTCTCGACTGGCTCGGCTATCGGTATCCGCGCCTGGGGCAGATCATAGATCCGCCGCCGCTCGTGATAATCACTGACGGCCATCTGCACGCCGCGAAATTGCGCAAGCAGCTCATCACTCAGGAGCAGATCATGAGCTACCTGCGGGAGCGGGGCATCGAAGATCTCTCCCAGGTCTATCGCGCTTACCTCGCCAGCGACGGACGCATCAGTGTTGTCACCTTCATGGATCGGGCGAAGTCGCAGGCATTCCGCCGGGGTGGGGGAGTTGGCTGAAGACGAGCCACTCGATAGACACGACGGGCGGTGAATCGCGCGAACCGTACTGGCGTGTGCGTGGAAGCGTCGCCACAGTACGTTTCCCGTTCGAGTCGGATTCCTGTTCCTTCCACATTCTTCCTACGAACAGCGCGTGCATGCGGAGCGGAGCAGAATGAGCACCGGGCAGCGGAGCGCGGAGGCAGCTACGATGCCCTCCGCCGTCGCTGCCCCCAACCCGAGCCGGAAGTGGTGGATACTCACCGCGGTGGGGGTGGGGACATTCATGTCGGCGTTGGACGCCAGCGTCGTCAACACGATGCTCCCCATCATGGGTCGCGCACTCGGCAGCGGGATTGCCACCATCGAGTGGATCGTGACGGCCTACCTGCTGGTGGTGAGTGCGCTTCTACTCGGCGTGGGCCGACTCGGAGATGTACGAGGTCACAAGACGGTGTACCTCTCCGGTTTCGCGGTGTTCGTGCTGAGCTCCGCGCTCTGCGGGGCGGCGCCTTCGGCCGGCGCGCTCATCGCCTTCCGTGTGCTGCAGGGCGTGGGTGCGGCGATGCTCTTCGCCAACTCACCGGCGATCCTCACCAAGAGCTTCCCGAGCACCGAGCGTGGTCGAGCACTGGGGCTGCAGGCGATGATGACGTACATGGGGCTCACCGCCGGTCCCGCGCTGGGCGGCTGGCTCACCAGCGTTTTCGGGTGGCGCTCCATCTTCTACATCAACGTGCCCGTCGGCGTTGTGGCGATCGCCATGAGCGCGCGATTCATTCCCCGGGAGGCGCCGGCCGCGCGGCATGAGCGCTTCGACGTGGCGGGTGGTGCGTTGTTCGCGTTTGGACTCAGCGCGCTTCTGCTCGCGCTCAACCAGGGACACGTGTGGGGCTGGTATTCGCCATCGGTGCTCGCGCTCCTGGGCGTAGCCGCAATCCTTCTCGTGATGTTTGTTCGACTGGAGGGGCGGGTGCAGAGCCCGATGCTCGATTTGCGACTCTTCCAGAGCCGTACCTTCTCCGCGGCGACGGCGAGCGCTGTCCTCAATTTCGTGTGCGTCTACAGCATCGTGTTCGTGCTACCGTTCTACCTGATCCGTGGCCGCGGGCTCGGCCCGGCACAGGTAGGCCTGCTCATGACGTCGCAGCCAGTGGTGATGGCGGTGGTGGCACCTCTCAGCGGCACGCTATCCGATCGAATAGGATCGCGCCTGCTCAGTACTCTGGGAATGGGGTTGCTGGGCGTGGGACTGTTGCTGCTCGCGCGGCTGGGGCCCGATTCGGAGCTGCACTTGGTAGTGGTTGCGCTGGCCGTGGTGGGGCTGGGTGCTGGTCTGTTCGGGTCGCCCAACAACAGTGCACTGATGGGGGCGGCACCGCGCAACAGGCAGGGTATTGCCGCAGGGATCCTGGCCAGCGCGCGCAACGTGGGAATGGTGCTGGGCGTGGGGCTGGCGGGAGCGGTATTCACGTCGGTGCTCGCGCGCATGGGCGACGCACCCAGCGCATTGTTCACGGCGGCGCGGGCGAGCTTCCTGGTCGCCGCGGTGGTCGCCGCGGCGGGAGTGGCGGTGTCGATGGTAAGAACCGGGGTTCAGGGTTCAGGGGGCAGGGTTCAGGAACTACAGAGGGATCAGGAAGCAGGGATCAGGGATCAGGAACTGCCTCGGTTTGGAGAGCTCTCCGCCAA
>DATCXG010000488.1:0-5890 GCA_036565945.1 Gemmatimonadaceae bacterium | reverse complement strand
CAGATCTTCCGGGATCCGCGCATGAGCCGGGTGATCTTCATCACTCCCATCCTGCAGCTCCTCCTCTTCGGCTACGCCGTCTCGACCGACGTGCGCAACACCTCCACCTTCGTCGTGGATCACGACGGCACGCTCGCATCGCGGAACTTCGTGGAGTCGTTCACATCGTCGGGCTACTTCCGGCTGGCGGGGAAGTCGGACCGTCCCGCGGATCTGGTGCGTGCGCTCGACCGCGGTGACGCCATAGTGGGGCTCGAGGTACCGCGCGGCTTCGCCGAGTCGCTGCGCAGCGATGGCGGCGCGCACGTGCAACTGCTGCTCGACGGTACGAACTCGAATACCGCGACCGTTGCGCGTGGCTACGCGGAGCGGATCGCGTTCGGCTATGGAGCTCGGGTGGGAGTGGGAGAAGCAGGGGCGGCGGGTGGCGCGGTGGCGCGTCGTGCCAGGAGCAGCCCGCGGGTGGAGCTGCGTGAGCGCGCCTGGTTCAACCCCGACCTCGCGAGCCGCGACTACAACGTGCCGGCGGTGATAGGGGCGATCATGCTGCTCATAGCGCTGCTCCTCACGTCGCTCGCCATCGTGCGCGAGCGCGAGATCGGCACGCTCGAGCAGTTGCGTGTCAGCCCACTCACGCCTGGAGAGCTCATCGCCGGGAAGACCATTCCGTTCGCGATCATCGGGCTGGCCGACATGGTGCTGGTGACGGTGGTGGCGGTGCTCTGGTTCCGGGTGCCGTTCGCGGGGAGTCCGGCGCTCCTTCTCCTGGCGGGCGCGCTGTATCTGCTCGCGGCACTCGGCGTTGGGCTGCTCATCTCCACGCTGGCGTCCACGCAGCAGGAAGCATTCATGGTGAGCTTCCTCGTGTACATGCCGGCGATCCTTCTGTCAGGGTTCATGTTCCCGGTGAGCAGCATGCCGGCCGTGTTCCAGTGGCTCACCTACGCCAACCCCATGCGGCACTTCCTGGAGATCGTGCGTGGAGTGTTCCTCAAGGGGGTGGGGCTCGAGGCACTCTGGATGCAGTATGCTGCGCTCGCCCTGATGGGCGTGTCGCTGCTCGCTGTCGCGACGGTACGCTTCCGCAGGGAGGCGGGTGGGTGAGCGTCGTGGTCAGCTCCGGAATCGTGAATCGCTACAGATGGAGAAACCAGCTGTAGCGATTCACGATTCCGGAGCTGACCACGACGCTCAGTACCACGCCACCAGATCGATCCCCTGGTAGTAGTGTTTCAGGATGGCGTCGTACGACGCGCCCTTGCCGGCCATTCCCACGGCGCCGGTCTGCCCCATCCCCACGCCGTGTCCCCACCCTCCGCCGTACACGCGGAAGCCGGTCACGCTGTTAGTCGCGCTGTCCATCACGGGCTCTATGTAGAACAGGGTGCTGAGCAGCGACGCCATCGCGCCGTCGGCGTTGATGTACCTGAGCGTCGAGCGTATGCGATCCTTGGTCTGGTAGAACCGCCCGGCGTCGGTCACGAACTCTATCTCCATCACGCGTCCCGACGGCCCGCGCTGCAGCACGTTGATCTCGTGCACCGTGCCTACCGGCTGGCCATACGCCGCGCTCAGCACGGCGCTGATCTCCTGGGCGGTCCACTCGAAGGTCCACCTGTGGTAGCGCGACCAGTCGGACTCGAAGCTCCCGCTGTGCTCAGCGCGCAGCGATCGCGGGTTGGCGGCGTTCATGAAGACTTCGAGCGATGGCACGTTCACGAGGGCGTAGCCACGCTCCTCGTCCGGAACGGAGCGCAGGTAGTCTATGGGCGCCGAGTTGTAGACTTCCTCGTTGTTCGCGGTCCAGCCGCCGGTGGTCGACGAGAAGAGCGCATCGATGAGCTGGCCGCCCTTCACGGCTACGATCCCGCGTGTGGCGTCTACCGCGGCGGTCGACACGGCTCGCTCTGCGGAGTAGCCGCCGTACACCTGGTCCGACGTGGTCGGAAGCAGATCGTAGCCATCCGCCGAGCGCTTGCCGAGCCCGCGCAGCGCGTAAGTGCGCGCAGCCACGGCCTGCGCCTTCTGCGCTTCCGGCTCGCCGTAGGGCACGGGCGGAAGCTCGCGGGGCACCACGCCGTAGAGGTACTCCTCCAGCGGAAGCTCGTTCACTCCAGCCAGTGTGCCGGAGCTGTTCACGATCACCTCGGCCACGCCGCGGTATTCGCTGCCGTTTATGCGAACCGTGGCCCCTCCGGCGTCGAGCACCACCGGGCCGGTGGAGATCACTTCGTCAGCGCCGTGCGTCACCTTGTAGCTGGTAGAGCCCTCGACGAACGTCACCACCTTCCAGAACGAGTCGGTGCCGGCCAGCCCCTTCGCGATCACCTCGTTTCTGAAGGTGTTGCGGATGCTCCATGATGCGTCGGGCGCGAACTCGCCGATGAAAAGACGCCAGCAGTTGGCGCCGGCCACGAACTCGGTGTACGCCACGTATCCCTGCGACTCCACGTTGGCCACCCACGAGTCGCGGTAGGCCTCGTCGCCGGTGCACGCCGTCTGCAGCCGGTAGTTCTCGTGAATCGTGGCACTCGATCCGAGCGTCACCGTGGCCGCATCGCCCGAGCCGCTCATGAGGAGCACGCCCGTGCTCTTGTCGTGGATGTTCCACGCCGCATCGCTTCCGATCTGGATGCTGGTGGCGGAAGGCACGACGCCGATGCGGATATTGCCGTTGAAGTTCGCCGCGGTGTTCGCGGCTCTGATCGTGGAAGGAGCGGTGCGGGGTGCGGCGGGAGCAGTTGGGGACTCCGTGCATGCACCGAGCAGTAGGGCGGCGATGCAGGTGAAGAGCGCGCCGCGGCGCGGCGCCTTGGCCTGTAGCGTCACGATGTGTGCCTCCGGTTGAGGATGAGCGATCGGTCCGCAGATTATGGCTCGGAGGAGGACCGACCGCTACCAGCGAGAGGCAGGGTCAGGTCTTGACTTGATACATTTTCCGGCCGCGGCCGGAAAATGTATCAAGTCAAGACCTGACCCTGCCTCTCGCTGGTAGCGGTCGGTCCTCCTCCGAGCCATAATCTGCGGACCGATCGCTCATCCTCAACCGGAGGCACACATCGTGACGCTACAGGCCAAGGCGCCGCGCCGCGGCGCGCTCTTCACCTGCATCGCCGCCCTACTGCTCGGTGCATGCACGGAGTCCCCAACTGCTCCCGCCGCACCCCGCACCGCTCCTTCCACGATCAGAGCCGCGAACACCGCGGCGAACTTCAACGGCAATATCCGCATCGGCGTCGTGCCTTCCGCCACCAGCATCCAGATCGGAAGCGATGCGGCGTGGAACATCCACGACAAGAGCACGGGCGTGCTCCTCATGAGCGGCTCGGGCGATGCGGCCACGGTGACGCTCGGATCGAGTGCCACGATTCACGAGAACTACCGGCTGCAGACGGCGTGCACCGGCGACGAGGCCTACCGCGACTCGTGGGTGGCCAACGTGGAGTCGCAGGGATACGTGGCGTACACCGAGTTCGTGGCCGGCGCCAACTGCTGGCGTCTTTTCATCGGCGAGTTCGCGCCCGACGCATCATGGAGCATCCGCAACACCTTCAGAAACGAGGTGATCGCGAAGGGGCTGGCCGGCACCGACTCGTTCTGGAAGGTGGTGACGTTCGTCGAGGGCTCTACCAGCTACAAGGTGACGCACGGCGCTGACGAAGTGATCTCCACCGGCCCGGTGGTGCTCGACGCCGGAGGGGCCACGGTTCGCATAAACGGCAGCGAATACCGCGGCGTGGCCGAGGTGATCGTGAACAGCTCCGGCACACTGGCTGGAGTGAACGAGCTTCCGCTGGAGGAGTACCTCTACGGCGTGGTGCCCCGCGAGCTTCCGCCCGTGCCCTACGGCGAGCCGGAAGCGCAGAAGGCGCAGGCCGTGGCTGCGCGCACTTACGCGCTGCGCGGGCTCGGCAAGCGCTCGGCGGATGGCTACGATCTGCTTCCGACCACGTCGGACCAGGTGTACGGCGGCTACTCCGCAGAGCGAGCCGTGTCGACCGCCGCGGTAGACGCCACACGCGGGATCGTAGCCGTGAAGGGCGGCCAGCTCATCGATGCGCTCTTCTCGTCGACCACCGGCGGCTGGACCGCGAACAACGAGGAAGTCTACAACTCGGCGCCCATAGACTACCTGCGCTCCGTTCCGGACGAGGAGCGTGGCTACGCCCTCGTGAACGTGCCATCGCTCGAAGTCTTCATGAACGCCGCCAACCCGCGATCGCTGCGCGCTGAGCACAGCGGGAGCTTCGAGTCCGACTGGTCGCGCTACCACAGGTGGACCTTCGAGTGGACCGCCCAGGAGATCAGCGCCGTGCTGAGCGCGGCGTATGGCCAGCCGGTAGGCACGGTGCACGAGATCAACGTGCTGCAGCGCGGGCCGTCGGGACGCGTGATGGAGATAGAGTTCGTGACCGACGCCGGGCGGTTCTACCAGACCAAGGATCGCATACGCTCGACGCTCAGGTACATCAACGCCGACGGCGCGATGGCGTCGCTGCTCAGCACCCTGTTCTACATAGAGCCCGTGATGGACAGCGCGACTAACAGCGTGACCGGCTTCCGCGTGTACGGCGGAGGGTGGGGACACGGCGTGGGGATGGGGCAGACCGGCGCCGTGGGAATGGCCGGCAAGGGCGCGTCGTACGACGCCATCCTGAAACACTACTACCAGGGGATCGATCTGGTGGCGTGGTACTGAGCGTCGTGGTCAGCTCCGGAATCGTGAATCGCTACAGCTGGTTTCTCCATCTGTAGCGATTCACGATTCCGGAGCTGACCACGACGCTCACCCACCCGCCTCCCTGCGGAAGCGTACCGTCGCGACAGCGAGCAGCGACACGCCCATCAGGGCGAGCGCAGCATACTGCATCCAGAGTGCCTCGAGCCCCACCCCCTTGAGGAACACTCCACGCACGATCTCCAGGAAGTGCCGCATGGGGTTGGCGTAGGTGAGCCACTGGAACACGGCCGGCATGCTGCTCACCGGGAACATGAACCCTGACAGAAGGATCGCCGGCATGTACACGAGGAAGCTCACCATGAATGCTTCCTGCTGCGTGGACGCCAGCGTGGAGATGAGCAGCCCAACGCCGAGTGCCGCGAGCAGATACAGCGCGCCCGCCAGGAGAAGGAGCGCCGGACTCCCCGCGAACGGCACCCGGAACCAGAGCACCGCCACCACCGTCACCAGCACCATGTCGGCCAGCCCGATGATCGCGAACGGAATGGTCTTCCCGGCGATGAGCTCTCCAGGCGTGAGTGGGCTGACACGCAACTGCTCGAGCGTGCCGATCTCGCGCTCGCGCACGATGGCGAGCGACGTGAGGAGCAGCGCTATGAGCAGCATGATCGCCCCTATCACCGCCGGCACGTTGTAGTCGCGGCTCGCGAGGTCGGGGTTGAACCAGGCGCGCTCACGCAGCTCCACCCGCGGGCTGCTCCTGGCACGACGCGCCACCGCGCCACCCGCCGCCCCTGCTTCTCCCACTCCCACCCGAGCTCCATAGCCGAACGCGATCCGCTCCGCGTAGCCACGCGCAACGGTCGCGGTATTCGAGTTCGTACCGTCGAGCAGCAGTTGCACGTGCGCGCCGCCATCGCTGCGCAGCGACTCGGCGAAGCCGCGCGGTACCTCGAGCCCCACTATGGCGTCACCGCGGTCGAGCGCACGCACCAGATCCGCGGGACGGTCCGACTTCCCCGCCAGCCGGAAGTAGCCCGACGATGTGAACGACTCCACGAAGTTCCGCGATGCGAGCGTGCCGTCGTGATCCACGACGAAGGTGGAGGTGTTGCGCACGTCGGTCGAGACGGCGTAGCCGAAGAGGAGGAGCTGCAGGATGGGAGTGATGAAGATCACCCGGCTCATGCGCGGATCCCGGAAGATCTG
>DATCXG010000457.1:0-3880 GCA_036565945.1 Gemmatimonadaceae bacterium | reverse complement strand
CATCCGCGCGGGCGATGGGGTGGATCGCCCGTCGGCTGGGATCCCGCTCGAGTACGCGCTGCTGGGCGAGACACTGGCGCAGGTACTCGCCCAGCGTGGTGAGGACGAGGAAGCTGGAGCAGTGATGCACACCGTGGATGGGATGGCGCGCGCGGCGAGACTCGACAAGTACATCACTACCATCTCGCGGTGAGAACAGCGGCGATGATGCCGGGATGCGTCGGCACCCATCCCACTGTGACACCGGGATGAGTCAGTCGGCGCGAGGGGCCGAGTCGTAGTACGCATCGATGCCCCAGCGCACCACCTGCTCTGCCAGCGCGCGATCCTCCGGCGACGAGGGAGGTGTGCCGATGGTGGCAGCAACGAGTTGCTTCGTGGTGATCACAGCCTGCTCTATGGTCGCACTCTCGGCGCGGAGTGTGGCGACGAACGTGTAAGTCGCGCCCCGTAGCCTGTCGAGTTGTTCGGTGGCATCGTCGGCATTCGGTCGGTGCCGACAGGCGGCACTCAGAGCCATGGCAAGATCCTCGCGGGCGCGATTCGCGGCGGACATGCCGGTGGTGTCGCCACGGGAAGTACGATCCGGGAGGTCGCCCGCGGTGGTATCAGTCATTGGGTCCGACCATGCTCGTACGGTGTTGATCGCGTCACGAGTGTGTACCGCGCGGTACTGCGGGGTGCCCTCTGGTAAGGCATCGGCGCGTGGATGACTACCCCTGCGAGGAGCAACATGTGCTACCGGTTATCACACCGCAAGAGCTTGGGCTACGTGTAGCTCGGCTGGCTTCCGGCGGCAGCGCTGGGGGAAGGGTGGTGCGCTCGCGGAGATCGTGGCAGTGGGTATCGCGGGATAGCGGCCCGACCTGGCTGGACCCCCGGCGACACCTGGTCCGAGGCGGCGGGTGCATCTGCTGAGGTCGCGGAGATGCGGGCTCCGTGGTCGGCGTGAACTGCTCAGGCGTGGTTCTGCGCCGGGGCGAACCGGGAGGATGGTACATGTGTGCCGGCTCCTGCCCACTGTAGTTCCATGCTTGCCGCCATCCGATCCGCCGCGGTGCTCGGCATCGATGCTTACGATGTCACGGTGGAAGTGGACTGCGCCCATGGCCTGCCGCAGTGGACCATTGTCGGCTTGCCAGCGGGCGCTGTGAAGGAGAGCCGGGAGCGGGTGGGTGCGGCCCTGGTGAACTCGGGATTCCGGGTGCCGTCGCGTCGCATCACCGTTAACCTGGCACCTGCAGACATCAAAAAAGAGGGAACCGCCTTCGACCTTCCCATCGCGCTGGGCATTCTGGCCGCCACGGGTCAGATCCCGCAGGAGAGCGTACGGGATCTGGTGGTTGTCGGCGAGCTCGGGCTCGATGGAAGCGTGAGGGCGATGCGCGGTGCGTTGCCGGTGGCGCGTCGGGTAGCTGCGTTGGGGCGGCGCACCCTGGTGCTCCCGAACGAGAACGTGGCCGAGGCGAGCCTGGTGAGCGCCGTTCCACTCTCGGCACCACGGACACTGGCGGAACTAGTGGGAGCACTCCGTGAGGGCGCACTGCCACCGGCAGCAGGATCGTGCATGCATCCGGCGACGAGAACCGTCAATGCGCTGGACTTCGCGGACGTGGCGGGGCAGGAGGGTGCAAAGCGAGCCATGGAGATCGCCGCCGCGGGCGGGCACAACGTCATAATGATCGGCCCGCCCGGCTCCGGGAAGACGATGCTCGCGCGGCGCCTACCCGGAATCCTTCCCGCGCTCGAAGAGGAAGAGGCGCTCGAGGTGACTGCCATTCAGTCAGTAGCGGGACTCCTCGTTCCTGGCAGGGCATTGGCGAGCACACGTCCATTCCGGGCGCCGCATCATACCATATCCGACGCGGGGCTCATTGGCGGTGGGAACCCGCCCAGGCCGGGGGAGGTGAGCCTGGCGCACAACGGGGTTCTGTTCCTGGACGAACTCCTCGAGTTCAGGCGACATGTGGTGGAGGCTCTGCGGCAGCCCATGGAGGATGGGCGTGTGGTCATAGCTCGCGCGTCAGGCTCGGTATCCTTCCCGGCCAGCTTCACGCTGGTGGGTGCCATGAACCCCTGCCCGTGTGGGCAGGCCGGCGATCCGGCGCGATCGTGTACCTGTGCGGCATCGGAGATAGTGCGCTATCGCTCGCGTCTCTCGGGGCCGATGGCCGATCGCATCGATGTACACGTGCACGTGGGAGCAGTGGCAATAGCTACACTCAGCGAAGTGCGCGCGCGTGAGTGCTCCGCCTCGGTGCGTGAGCGGGTGGAGCGCGCCCGCGCTGTGCAGCGCTCGCGTTACAAGCGGGTGCCGGGTGTATCGTGCAACGCGCGCGCGCCGGTCCGGTGGAGTGGCGAGCAGGCGAGGGGTAGTGGTGAAGCATTGCGGCTGCTCGCGGCCGCTGCCGAACGACTCGGCTTCACGGCGCGCGCCTATCACCGCGTTCTGAAGGTGGCGCGGACGATCGCGGACCTCGATGGCGAGGCGGTGGTCGCCGAGCGGCACGTGGCCGAGGCACTGCGCTACCGGCCGGTGGTGTGATCGGCGCCTGTTGGCACGAAAAAATAGTGGGATGAGACACCCGCATTAGATGGGAAACTCACCGCTGGCTTTCGCGAGCGCGGGATTGGGACTCGCGGCCGACCGACCGAAAGCGTACGACGAATGCGCCAGTCTTCCCTGTCATCTGGTGAGCGTAGGGTGGCTCGGATCGCTTGGCGTGAGACCAACCGCCCCTGCCGATTCGAGCAGGGTCGCCGTCTGGGCAGCGTTTCTGTTCTCTTCTCCGTCGAATCTCAGCGGCGTGGCGACGTGGGCCGGCACGACGGTTCTACGAACGCCCACATGGCGGCCGCGGGAGGCGTGGCGCGGGACGGTGGCCGGTTCGCCCTGCCCGTAGCGCCGTACGGCCTCCCTCTTGCGGCCCCGCAGTCGGCCCGGACCCACGCGCCCGGTGAATGAGCGGCAACTTGCCGCAGGGCGCCGAGACCTGGCCGCCCCGGTGCCCGAGTTGGAGCACACCATCCTGCCCGTGCAGGAAGGAGGTGGCCATGAGGCACCACATCATATGCACCGCCATGCTCGGCTGCGCCCTCGCCGCCTGCAGCGACCGTCCCTCGCCCGTCGAGCCGCGCGCAACCGTGCCTGCCCTCCAGCAGGGTGGACCACCGACGCCAGTCGAGCCGGTGCCACTCGTCGAGGAGGCCGCCAGCGCGATTTGTGGGTTCCCGGTGCTGGTGGAGTTGACCGGCAAGGAGAAGGTGCTTGAGCTCCCCGGCGGGCGCACGATTGTCACCGCTCCGGGACTGACGGGGACGTTGACGAACGGCAACACGGGGACGACGGTAACGCTGAACGTGACCGGCCCCATTCAGTTTAACCCCCTGCAGAATGGCGACACGGAGGTCGTGCTCACGGGCCGCAATGTCTTCATCGACCCGGAGGAGGGCTTCTTGCTCCTCCTCGGGCGGTTCGACTTCGTCTTCGACGCCGACGGGATCATCGTGCAGAGCCTGGATGGCAACGGGCAGCGCACCGACATCTGCGCGCTACTCGCCTGAGTGGAGCCCCCGCCACGTAGTGTGCGTTTCAATTCTACGGTCGCAGGTGGCTGAGCAGCATCAGTGCGAAGGCGAGAGAGGCGAGCGCCGCGCGTGCATCCGTGCGGCGTTCGCCTCGGATGCGCGGCCGGCGTTAGCGGGTGAGCCATGCCTCGGTGCGCTCCACGACCCAGCGGTAGCGCCAGGCGGTGTTCATCTCGCCCCCCCTCACTCCATGTTCAGCGAGTCCCTCATCGCCGAGATGAAGAAGAACTTGGGCTCCGCGGTGGTTCTAATCGATCGGATGTAGGCCACGATGTCGTTGATCTGCCCCTCC
>DATCXG010000441.1:0-2848 GCA_036565945.1 Gemmatimonadaceae bacterium | reverse complement strand
TCGTACAGGGTGCGAGTGGCGCCGTGGTTCCGCGCCACGGTGAGCGCCGCCCGCCACTGCGCCCACGCGCGCCAGGGCGCGCGACGAGGCCACCAGGCCACGAGGCCCGTCATGCTGAGTAGCACGAGGCAGAGTGCGCCCGTACCAACCACCCGGCGCCCCACCTCGCCGCCGAGGAGTTGGCTGTGCAGGAGGAAGAGCCACCCGGTGAGGAACTCCGTCGGCCGACGCGTGCCGAGCAGCGTACCGCTGTACGGATCCGCGTAGACATATCTCGATGGAGAGGCCCCGAGCCAGAGCTCGTACGTCCCGTCGCGCCGCTGCGGCATGCGGAGGCGAGACAGCGTGTCACCCGGGTATTCGCGCCGCACCTCATCCACGACTGACTGGAGCGAGGCTCGCGTCTCCGTGGGCGCGACCCTCAGAAGGTGCGGGTTCAGCGCGGCGTCGATCTCACTACGGAACACCAACGCGCTGCCCGTAAGGCCGGACACGAGGAGCCCGGCCGCCGCGATCAACCCGAGCACACGGTGCAGCGAACGCACCGTGCGCCGCACGCTGCGCGGACGGCGGCTCGGCGTGTCGTCCGTAGCTCGCGGCAACGGACGTGTACCGACTCGTTCGCGCAGCATCCCGCTCAATACGTGAACGTCCTGTTCAATACGTGACCGAGTAGCCGAAGCTCAGCATGGCTCCCGGCGCAGCGCTGTAGCTCACGTTACCGACTGGCATGAGCTGCGATACGATGGGGAAGTATTGCTCGTTGAGAAGGTTCCGAACGCCGAAGCTGAGCAGGCCAGGTCCTATGTCCAGTGTGCTCAGGAGATCCACGACAGCATAGGCCTTCACCGGTCGCTCCCCGAACGCCGGGACTGCCGGGTCCACGCCGGGACGCTCGAGGAACGCATCATAGGCGCGATCTCGGGCAGCAGAGTAGAGCACCTGCACGCGGTTCTTCCATCCCGGAAGTGTCTGGTGCTCCGCGTACGCCGTGAGCTTGAGCGGTTGGATACGGAAAGAGTTGAGCGGCTGCCAGACGCTGTCCTCCCCGACCTTCGTGAAGAAGTCTCCCTCGGTCCAGGTGGCGGTTCCCCCGACGCCCACACGCTTCGCGGGCTGGAGATCCAGCGTGAGCTCGAGCCCGCGCACGCGTTCCGGCGCGCGCACCACCTCGAGGTTGGCCCCCACGGAGGTGCCCAGGTCAGATGTATTGCGGAACGCGGTGAGCGACACCTGCATCGGACGCCACGATCCGCGCACGCCAGCCTCGTACTGTTGCACCCGCTGCGGCTTGGCCTCCCGCGCACCCAGTGTGAATTCCCTCGGAGGCACCCGGATCACGCGCCCGATGTCGGCCAGCGAGAATCCCTCGCTGTAGTCGGCGAATACGTTAACTGCGTCGGTGATCTTCACTACCGCGCCGGCGTTGAACAGCGTTGGCCTGAAACGGAGAACGCCGCCCTCGATGCTGACACCATTCAGCGCGGTGAAGTCGTCCACCGCCACCGAGGCACGCTCGTGCCGGAGTCCGGCGCGAAGCACGAGCCGGCTCACCGGTGTCACCGAGAACTGCGCGAACAGGCCGAGCGTCCGCAGGTCCAGTGGTGGAACGAACACGGCGTCCCCCGTCTTGTGGAACACCCGCCCGTTACTCTGGACGAATGCCACGGAATCGTAGAGGTATACCGGTTGCGACGTCGTCTCATCCGTGTAGTCGGCGCCCCACAACACCGTTGCACCGAGCCGCTGTGCAAGAGGCGACTCGATCTCCAGCCTACCGCCGTGCTTCTCGGAGTTCACGTACGTCTGCATGACGTAGCCACCCGCGTAACGCCGGCTGGTGCTGGTCGTGCCGTCCGAGAGTGTGTCGGTCACCGTCTGATAACGCCGATCGTCGAACGGACGGAACACCGTGTTGTAGTCACGGAAATAAACCTGGGCCTGAACGATGTTGCCGTGAGGGGCATCGTACGCGTACTCCAGGTTGAACATCGAGTTGGTAGTTCCCTGTCCGCGCTCCAACTCCAGTCCCGACAGCGCGTGCGCCTTCTGCTGGTAAGGCGGTAGCGAGTTGATCGAGAAGTCGGATGCGAAGTCGGTGGCCTGAGCGGTATGGAACCAGTTGGATGAGAGCTGCAGCCGGTGTGCACCGAAGGTGTAGCCGGCCTTCCCGAACAGGTCGTAGTTGTTGGTCTCCGCGAAGCCTCCCTGCCCGGTCGGATCGGGAGGAATGCGGTCGCCATCCGCATCGAAGAGCGCGCCGGTGCGCGCCACCGCGCCACTGGCCACGAAATCCACGGCTCCATGCGAGCCCGACACGCGCTGGGTGATGCGTGGACCGATCCCCTCGCCGAAACGGCTGAGCGAGGCCTCGGAGCTCACACCCGTCGAGAAACTGATATCGCCGGCCTCGCCACGGCGCGTCAGGATGTTGATCACGCCGCCCGTCGCACCGTTGCCATAGATGGACGTGGCGCCACGAACCACCTCGACGCGCTCGATCATGGCCGGATCGATGTTGATGAAGTCACGCGAGACGTTGCGCGAGGTGGACTGCGGCACGCCATCGATGAGCACCAGCAGCTCACGACCACGAATGTTCTGGCCGAAGTTGCTGAGATTCTCCGTCGCCGCTCCCAGTCCAGGAACGAGCTGGGCGAAGAGTGCACCCAGGCGCGGCGCTGCCCTCGTCTGCTCCTCGATCTGATCGCGCGTGATCACGGTGACCGCGCCCGGTACAGCAGCGATCGACACTGCGCTGCGCGTCGCCGTGACTACCTGCTGGGTGAGCGATGTCGCGATCTCGACCAGGCGGAAGTCGATCGTCAGCTCCTGCCCCTCTCCACCA
>DATCXG010000420.1:0-9036 GCA_036565945.1 Gemmatimonadaceae bacterium | reverse complement strand
AACGGCAACGGCAAAAGCCAAGTCAACGGCAACAGCCAATGTTTTTGGGGATTGCATTCCGGCCTCCTCTCCCCGAGGCGCGCGGGACCTGAAGGTGTCAGGAGTCTAGGTGCCACGCCCGGAGCCGGAGACGAAGAGCAGTTCCCAAAGCTTTTCGTTCTTCTCCGTGTCTCCGTGCCTCCGTGGTTCAAGCAGTCCCCAGATTTTCCCACAACTCCGAGTGTGCGCTAGAGGGAACGGGCCTGGAGCACGAGGCGGAGATCTTCTTCCCTATCTACATCCGCCGGTGCGGGCCGATCGAACTCGACCAGGGTCACGCGTGACGGGTCGCGCGCGAGGAGATCTCGCGCGCCGCGGTCGCCGCGCACGGTGAGCAGTTCCGGGAACAGTGCGGCATCGAAGAGTACCGGATTGCCTCGTTCGCCTCGGTAGCTCGGCGCCACTATTGGTCCCTTCCCCGTCGCACTCGCCGCCATGAGACTGACGATGATGTCGACGCCTACCCCTGGCTGATCACCGAGCGCGATCAGCACCGCATCAGCGGCGTGCGGCACAGCCAGGACACCGGCGCGCAGCGAGCCACTCATCCCGTCGGCCCATTGCTCGTTCACTACGCAGCGCACGGCCAGCCCACGCAACGCCTCCCTTACGCGTTCGCCATCCCGGCCGAGTACCACTATCACGTCGTCCGGGCGCGCCTCGAGCACGTTCTCCACCGTCCAGCGCACCAGTGGACGCCCCGCCAGCGGCGCCAGGAGTTTCTGCGCACCAAACCGGCGCGAGGCGCCTGCCGCCAATACGATAGCGGCAATCACGATCTACTCCGTATCGCCGCGCGACTTCGTGTCGCGGTAGCGCGGGAAGCGGAATGCTGTGTCCTTGGTTATGAGTCCGCCGTGCCCGAGCGTGGCCACCTCCTCGCGGCCGACACGCTCGCCTGCCAACACGCGTGGCAGAACGAGATCGAACACCGTGGCCTGCGAGAACAGCCCGCAACTCGGCATGCCCAACACCGGCACTCCGCCCAGCTTCGCCATCCAGAACAGGCTCCCGGGATGCGCCGGTGCTCCGAACCAATCCAGCGATACACCCAACATGCCCAGCGCCCCGAAGGCGGGATCGAGAGGGTCCAATGCCTTGGCACCGGCCACGATGACCACCTCCGCTCCATTGCTCACCACGTTCTCGATCGCACTGGCAATGTCACGGTCGGATGGCGCTACCAATTCTGGCTCCATGAGCCGAGAGCCGAACCACTTCACCTTTTCTGTAAGGGAATCGCGGAAACGAGCGAGAGCGCGCTCGCCGAGCGTCTCCTGCACCACCGCGCCCAATACCATGGGTCGGAATCCGCGCACCAGTACCAACCCGCCAGCCTCGCCGGCAATTCGCTCGACTTCCTCCAGGCGTCGGGAGTCGATCGCGAACGGTGTGATCTTGGCACGTGCCACGACCTCTCCAGCTTCCACCAACTGTCCATCATAAAGGGTGTAGATGCAGACGCCATTCACGGAGTTCGCACGAGCAAGCCGCTCCACCTCCACTCGCAGTAGCCCGCGGTGCGTGGCCACTATGGGCCAGTGCCCGCCCGCCACGGCACCCAGAGCCGTGCCCTTCCCATCGAGCCCGGCACCAGAGGCCGCCTCCGCCAGGCGGCGCCCGGCTTCGTCCTCGTGGATCTCACCGGGCTCTCTCTCGACGACATGCAGCTCTTCCCACTCGAGCGCGAGGAGTGCTGGGAGATCGCCGGCATCGATGACCTGCCCCTTCGCGAACGCTCGCTGGCCGTTGGGCCCGCGCAGATCGCGGGTGAGGGACATACCCGCGAGATCGCGCGTGCTGGCATCGGCTCGCCTCACGAGATGCGCTTTCACAGCGACCACCTGTCGTGGGGACGTGCGGTGTGCCTTCGTGGAGCGCAAGCGCGGGATGATATCCTGATCCTCATGTGGGCTTCCTGTTCCTCATTGATGTGCCCGGCCGGTCGTTGCGTACGGCAAGGGCTTCGGCCAGCACGCTGAGAGCGATCTCGGCCGATGTCAGCGCCCCGATGTCGAGGCCTACCGGAACGTGCACGCGCGAGATCGCATCGGCGTCGATTCCTTCAGCCGCCAGAAAGTCCAGGACCGCCGCACCGCGCGCGCGGTTGCCGAGTAACCCGATGTACGCCGGCTCGCGCCTGAGGACCACGCGCAGCACGGGTACCTCGAACTTGTAGTCGTGGGCGACGAGGACGACGAACGTGGACGCGTCGTATTGCAGTTGCTCGGCGATCTCGGCGAGAAGCCCGATCCTTATCTCATCGGCCTGAGGGAAACGCTCGCGCGTGGCATACCGCTCGCGCCCATCCACCACCGTTGTGTGCCAGCCAAGTACTGTGGCGAAGCGCACGAGCGGGATCGCCACCTGACCAGCACCGAAGATGATGAGAGAGGTGGCCGGCCCATGCAGCTCGAAATACAGCCGCGCGCGCGTGCCCGCGAACTCGATGATCTCGCTGCGAGACGCGGATAAGCGCATCACCTCGAGAGCGCGCGCGATAGCGACGCGATCGAGTGCCGAGTCGCCCAATGTGCCCGCGCTGCTCCCATCCTCACGCACCACGAGACGCACACCAGCCGAACCAGAGGGAAGATCTTCGAAGCCGAGCGGCACTACGGCTACAGAGCGCCTTCCCACCTCTGACTCGGTGCGCACGGCGTCGTAAGCCATCACCACTGGATCGCCGCGGCTGTCGAGGGCCACTGGCTCGATGAGCACTTCCACCGTTCCGCCGCAGGTGAGGCCCAGCTCCCACGCGTCCTCATCGCCGAGCGCCATGGTGAGCAGTCGCGGAGTGGCCTCACGCAGCACTTCCTCCGACTCGGCGGCCACGCGCGCATCGACACAACCTCCAATGGTGACCGACCCGAGGATGCGTCCCCCCTCTCCCACCCACATCTTCGCGCCCTCTCTTCTGGGCGTGGTGCCCTTCGTGGAGACGAGCGTAGCCATCACCACACGGCTCTCGCGCCGGCGAATCTCGTCCAGTTGCTCGAACGTCTCGCGAAGGTCAGGAAGTCTGGCCATGGCTCACGCACACGCTCCCAGAGATGTAGAAGAAATATACGTGTATAGCGGATAGCCGTTGAAGAGCGGACCGGGAGATGCAGTAAGGGGTACGGTGTGTGGAGCTGTTCGCGGGAGCACGGAGTCCCCCTTGTATCCAGCCGTGCGCTGCGCCATCTCCAGATCCTCCATCTCGACGCTCTGGAGCATCCCATGCAATGTCGCACGGCCATCTCGCTGCTCGTGGTTCCCCTTCTCCTCTCGCCAGCCGTTGGCTGCCTGGGGCAGTCCGCCGACACCAATGCCGGGGACAGCACGCGAACGATACCGCAGGTCAGCTCGGGGCAGTCCGCCGTCGCCAACGACAGTAAGAGCACGCGTACGCCGCCGCCGGTCAGCCTGGGACAGTCCGCTGCAACCAACAACAGAGAGAACACGCGAACGCCGCCGCCGGCCAGAGCGGAACGCCGTGGAGCAGAGACGCGGACGCACGGCACTGGTAGGCTCGTGACGCCGCAACCAGAGAGCCCTCACTTCGATTTCATCCGTCGCACCTTCACAGACTTCTGCTACTGCTGGGATGGCGGAGATGCCTCGCGCGCCTGGGCAGCCAGCCGCTACGACCTCTCGATGTCGGGCAACTTCGCTCAGTGGAGGCAACTGAACCCCACCATCACCACGCTGCGCTACGCGCTCCTCATCAGCACCCTCGACGATGCCAACAACGACAAGCCTAGCATCACTGGCAAGTTCCTCGACGACATGCGCCGATGGTACGCCAGACACCGCCAGTACGACATGGAGCGCGCCTTCCTCCACGCCGTGGGCGATGGCCCGGCCGACTCCGCGAGCAGGCTCCATCCGCACATATGGAGCACGAACAGGTTCGTGGGGAACCCCACCGACCCCGGTTGGCGAGCGTACTCGATCGACCGTCTCCGCTGGGTAGCGAAAGACGACAACGTCGCCGGTGTATTCCTCGACGAGATAGATAGGCAAAGCGCCAGTGGCGCGTACAGGAAATCCAGGGAGTTCGCCGGCGCCGATTCCACCGTGTGGCAGAACGCGCTCGTGTCACTCATGGCCGAGATACGCTCGGCCATCGCGCCCAAGATGCTACAGATAAACGCAGCCGGCTATTCCGGTCGTGACTGGGAGAAGCAGCTGGGAGTCGCGGCTGGCTCGGTACATCTCGAGACGATGAACCGGGCTACCCAGGAGCTCCCGTCGGTCTGGAACCTGGTGGATTGGTACCTGGAGCACGACGTCTACGTCGATCTCGTGGGGCTCGAGACGTGGACAGACCTGCTCCGTCCCAGCCAGCTCAAGCGCTACCCGGGTGGCGACTACGCGGCGCCGGTCTTCCGTGGCAAGATGGTACAGCTCGCGTCGTACTACATGGTAGTCCCGAGCGACCCGCAGCGGCTGGGGCTGCAGATAGAGAACGTACGAGGCTTCACGCCCGACAGCGCCGGCCTCCGTGCGTACGAATACGATGTGGGGCATCCCAGAGGAGAGCGCCGCATCATAATGGACGAGCGGGATCCGCTCCACCAGCATGCGCGGGTCTTCCGACGCGACTTCGACAACGCCGTCGTCCTGATCAGGCCCGTCGCGTACTGGTCCGACACGGTGATGACCGACCCCACGCGGGTGAAGGTCGCCATCCCCGATGGCGGGCCCTGGAGCCGGCTGGAGCCCGACGGCACGACAGAGCCGGTCTCGGAGATCTGGCTGCGCAACAGCGACGCGGTAATCCTCGTGCACAGCCCCGACGACCACCCTTGACGCCGTAGCCCCCGGAGCCGAGCGTTCTGCAGAGTGCAACAGGGACCGCAGCCTTCTCCAGGAGGCGCCCATGTCCGACCCGGAGCGAACGGCGATCGAGCGTGCCATCGGGCGCGCGTTGCTCGAGAGGTGGGATCCCCTCGGCGTACACGAACAGCCCGGGGAGCACGGCGAGTACACGCGTTACGTCGCGGAGATATACAGCCTCCTGGCGCGGGGCGGCTCCGACACGCAGGTAGCGCGCCGGCTGCATCAGATAGAGCGCGAAGATTTCGGCATGCCGGAGTCACCGACGCGCGACCTGAGCGCGGTGCTCGTGGAACTGCGGACGATCGAGCACAGGATCTGAACAACAGGGCCGCCGACCGCCGCCCTGCTCACGAAACCACGCAGTAGGAGGAATGCCCCGTGCTAGTCGAGCAATGCACCGTTTCGCGCAAGACGCCGCTCGACGGTAAACTCGAGATCACTTCTGGAGCCGCGCAGCGGCTCGTTCCCCTCGGCGCAAGAATCCCGCTCACTGGCGCGGGTGGCGATGACACGGCCGAACTGAGCTCCCTCGAGTGCACGTGCGAGAAGGGCGCCGGTAGCCGGCACGTTCACCACTTCATCCAGAGTGCCGCATTGCGGACGTTGACACCGGGTAGCGTGGTGCGACTGGAGCTGGACGAAGGCGCAGGCCGGGTCCGGATAGAGGCAGAGCCCTGAGCACTGGCCGGCTCTCGTGCCAGCCGCGATGGATTCTCGGACCCCGGCCGCTAGCCAGGATCCGAGGATCCCATTCGATTCAAGACCTGCTCTCACCGCCTCTGGCCATGCAGCCGCGACCGATCTGCTGGCAGGCCAGACAGGAAGTGGCACGACCGATCCGATGGCCGGCCGGTCTGGCGGCGGTACCTAGACCCTTGCTTGCTCGGTCTCTGCCGTTGTCGGATCGATGATGGCACGCACCTCCGTCACGCTGTCTGCCGGGAAGCCGCCCTGGCGAGCGTGCTCGCGGACCATCTCCTCGTTGGGGGCGATATAGACGCAAGTGATTCTGTCGTTGGTCACGTAGCTCTGGACCCACTGGATCTGCGGTCCCATCCCTTGCAGGACGGAGCAAGACTTCTGGGAGATGGCCTGAAGCTCCTCGGGAGACAGTTGCCCCACGTTTGGGATGTTCCGCTCGATCAGGTATCTGGGCATGAATATCTCCTGGTGAGATAGGGGAAGGAGCCGTGTGCGCCGAACCGTTCCCCCCAAAGTTGCACCAGGGCACGACGGCGCACCAGACGATAGCTTCCAATCCAGATGCATGGCACGCATGCAGCATGCTACCAGCTCGCGCCGATTCCAGGATCGCACCAACGATCGGCATCTGAACTGGCATCTGAAGTCAGCTTGTGAGCCAGCATCACCCTTTTCTTGTGGTCTCAGCGCCTTTGGCAACCCGCACCTCCTCCACGACAGGTCCTCGATTCCTCTCTGGCCTGTTCAGGCGAACGACCGAAGAGGTCGACCACCTGCTCGCCGGGCCGATCAGTGGCGAGCTGCTGGGAGCCGAGCACCTGGCCGAACGAGCTCGGGTCGTGGCGAGCGAGCAGCGCCTCGCAACGGGCCGACGGCGCGTGCCACGTGCGCGCCTGCTCGTCCGTCTGGACGACACGCGTCGGATCCTGCAGGATGCGCACGCGCAGCTCACGGCAGCAGCCGACAGCGACAAGGACGTCGGGCCGGCTGGCGAGTGGCTCCTGGACAACTTCCATGTCGTGCGAGAGCACATCGACGAGGTGCGCGAGAGTCTGCCGCGCGGCTTCTACCGCGAGCTCCCCGAGCTGGCGAGTGGCCCCCTCGCCGGCTATCCCCGTGTGTACGAGATGGCGATCGCGCTGATCTCGCACACCGAAGGGCGCATCGACATCGACAACGTCAACCTCTTCGTCGAGGCATTTCAGCAGGAGTCGCCGCTATCGATCGGCGAGCTCTGGGCTGTGCCGGCCATGCTCCGCCTCGGCCTCATCGAGAGCGTGCGGCGGATGGCACTGCGGACAGTGCAGAGGCTCGATGAGATAGAGAGAGCGGATAACTGGGCCGCCAGAATCCAGGCGGCTAACGAGCGCGGATCAGCGGCCCTCGGCCCGGCGCTCGCCGACTTCGTGAACGCGCCGCACACGCTCACGCCCATCTTCGTTTCACGCTTCCTGTTCCAGCTCCGCCTCGCCTCGGGCACCTTCCCGCCGCTCGTGTGGCTGGAGCAGTGGATCCATGAGGAAGGGTTGAGCCCCGATGACGCCGCCGCCCGCTCCACGCAGAGGCTGGCACTCACGCAGATCATGATGGCCAACAGCATCATGAGTCTGCGCGCTATCGCCAGGCTGGACTGGCGTACAATCGTCGAGCGCCAGAGTGTCATGGAGGCGGCGCTGCGTGACGACCCGTCGGGTTTTTACCGACAGATGACCTTCACCACGCGAGATCGGTACCGTCACGCCGTCGAGCAGGTTGCGAAACGCACCGGCCGCAGTGAGGAAATGGTGGCCCGGCTTGCCGTGGACCTCGCGCGCGCCAGCGCAAGCGACGGCGCGATATCCGGTGTGGACGCCCGCGCGAACGACCCGCGCCGCTCCCACGTCGGCTACTATCTCGTGGATCGAGGGCTGGCCGATCTGGAGCGAGCGACGGGCTACCGGCCCACGATGCGGGAATCGGTGCACCGCTGGGTGCTACGTCATCCCAACGTGGTGTTCGTGGGTGGGATCGTCTCTGGCACCATGGCCGCGCTCGCGGCCGTACCCTGGCTCGCGGGTGCGGAGGCGCGAATGGCGTGGCTCGCCGTGCTGTTGCTCTCCCTCATTCCGGCAAGCGACATCGCCGTGAGCGTCATGAGCCAGCTCGTGACCGCGTTTCTACCACCGCGCATCCTCTCGAAGCTCGATCTCAGCGACCACGGAGTCCCGGAGGAGTACCGCACGGCGGTCGTGATCCCGACACTCTTCGGCAGCGTCGACGCCGTTCACGACGCGCTCGAGAATCTCGAAGTCCAGTTCCTCGCCAATCGAGATGCGCATCTCCACTTCGCTGTCCTGAGCGATTTCACTGACGCGGCCACCGAAACGCTCGAGAGCGACGCCGCCATCATCGAAGCAGCCATCGATGGCGTTCGTGCGCTCAACACGCGCTACGCCAACGGCACTGGCGACGCATTCTACCTCTTTCAT
This sequence comes from Gemmatimonadaceae bacterium, assembly GCA_036565945.1. Classification (GTDB taxonomy): domain Bacteria; phylum Gemmatimonadota; class Gemmatimonadetes; order Gemmatimonadales; family Gemmatimonadaceae; genus JADGGM01. Next base: position 1,000 of record DATCXG010000420.1, on the reverse strand, counting down.
CGACCGCGCCGCTGGAACCCTCGGCAGGGTGTCTGGATGGGATGGGAACGCAAGCGCGGGAAGCTCGCGGAGTTCAACCGGTTCGTGTGTGGAAGCGTGGACGGCGCATTCTCCGTCATCGTAGGGGACGTGGCCCCGCTACGGCACGTTCATTACGTCATCACCCTCGACTCCGACACAGTTCTCCCGCCAGGCGCGGCACCTGCGCTGGTCGGAGCGCTGGCACACCCCCTCAACCGAGCCCAGTACGACCAGCGCCTGGGGCGCGTCGTCCGCGGCTACGGCATTCTCCAACCCCGGGTGGGCGTGTCGCTCCCGAGTGCGCACCGCTCGCGCTTCGCAGCCATACACTCCGGTCACCCGGGCGTCGACCCCTACACCACGGCGGTCTCCGACGTCTATCAGGACCTCTACGGCGAGGGGAGCTTCACGGGGAAGGGCATTTACGATGTCGAGATATTCGAGCAGGCGACTCGCGGCCGCTTCCCTGAGAACACCCTCCTCTCACACGACCTGATCGAAGGGAACTACGCGCGCGCGGGCCTCGCCACCGACATCACCGTCTTCGACGACTACCCCACCCGGTATCTCACTTACACCCTGCGCAAGCACCGCTGGATCCGGGGCGACTGGCAGCTCCTTCAATGGCTGACGCCACGCGTGCCAGGCCCTGACGGCCCGGAGCGCAACCGATTGTCGATCCTGTCGCGCTGGAAGATCTTCGACAATCTCCGACGCAGCACGGTCGAGATCGCGATGCTCGCTTTCCTCATCGCCGGCTGGACAGTACTGCCGGGGTCACCGCTGCGCTGGACGCTGCTGGGCCTCGCCGCCATCGCGACTCCGTGGATCGTCTCGATCCTGCTGGCGGTCCTGCGCCCGCCCTTCGACAAATCGTGGCGCGCCTATTACTCGGCCGTAGGTCAGGATGCTCTCACGAGCGCGCAGCAGGTCGCCGTGGCGATCACCTTCCTGCCGCACCAGGCATGGATATCGGCGG
>DATCXG010000408.1:0-12619 GCA_036565945.1 Gemmatimonadaceae bacterium | reverse complement strand
GCCGCGATGAAGCCGTAGAGCAGATGTAGTCCCGCCGGTCCCAGCGCCGCGAGAAGTTCGTAGGCGCTCACCTCGACCAGCCACGAGTAGGCGAAGTAAGGCGCACCAACGCGCGTCCAGGCGAACGGCTCGACGAACGGGAACGCGTGATGCTGCGCTATCCACTCGCCGACTGCGAGGTGCATGGGGAGATCCGGGTCAGCCAGCGGCATGAGGGCCGCAAGGACGAACACGATAGCCAGATACAGCGCGAGTACCGCCACCGCCCAGCGGCCGCCCAGTGCCTGGCGCCATTCAGCGATTCTATCGGTGCTGACGCTGGTACGCATGGTAGCTGGCGCGATAGGTCCTGCCGACGGTTGGCGAAGCATGTCTTCCACTGCTCCTCATCATTGGGGTGGGCGTCGCCAGTACGATGCTTCCTTGCTTGACACCTATCCAGCCCTCGGATTAACTTCGCGCGGCCATTCATCCTTTTGCGTGGAGATACGTGTGTCCGATATTCCGAGCGACCTTCTGTTTACAGAGGAACACGAATACGTCAAGCGCACCGATGAGTCTGATGTAGTGCTCATCGGAATCACCGACTATGCGCAGGGTGAGCTGGGCGACGTGGTCTATGTAGAGCTGCCCAAGGAGGGCGATGATTTCGGGCGCTCCGACGTCTTCGGCACTCTGGAAGCTGTCAAAGCGGTCACCGAACTGTTCGCTCCCCTCGGGGGCGAGGTGGAAGAGGTGAACACGCGCCTCGACAAGGAACCAGGCCTGGTGAACTCCGACCCTTACGGTGACGGTTGGATGATCCGTCTCCGTGTGAAGAACGCCGCCGAGCTCGACGAACTACTGGGCCCTGACGAGTACGCGCAGCACGTGGGAGAGTGAACTACGGGGTTCAGGGTTCAGGGGGCAGGGTTCAGGAACTACAAGGGAAGCAGGAAGCAGGAAGCAGGGATCAGGAACTACCTCGGGGTTGAGATCTCCTCCCGAGGAGCTCTTTCTGATCCCTGCTTCCTGCTTCCTGATCCCTTGTAGTTCAGTACTCCTCCACCGGCGGACAGGCGCACACGAGATTGCGGTCGCCGAAGGCGCTCTCTATGCGCGCGACCGAAGGCCAGAATTTCCACTCGCGCGTCCAGGGGGCTGGGAAGACGGCTCGCTCGCGCGAGTAGGGGTGGCTCCAGTCGTCAGATAGCGCGCCACGCTGTGTGTGGGGTGCGTTGCGGAGGGGGTTGTCACTCCGGTCGAGCCTCCCCTCCTCGATGTCGCGGATCTCATCGCGGATGGCGATCAGCGCGTCGCAGAACCTGTCCAGCTCTTCCTTCGACTCGCTCTCGGTGGGCTCGATCATGAGTGTTCCAACCACCGGGAACGACACCGTCGGGGCATGGAAGCCGTAGTCCATCAGACGCTTTGCGATGTCCTCGACATCCACCCCAGCCGCCGCCTTGAAGGCACGTGGATCCACGATGCACTCGTGTGCCACGGTGTCTCGCCCGCCCCTGTAGAGCACCGGGTAGTACGGATCGAGTCGCTTCGCCATGTAGTTGGCGTTGAGGATCGCCACCTTGGACGCCGTCGTGAGCCCGTCGCCGCCCATGAGCTGGATGTACATGTACGATATGGGGAGAATGCTCGCGCTACCCCAGGGAGCAGCCGACACTGCGCCGCCCTTCGATCCGCCCACGTCCACCACCGAGTGCCCCGGTAGGAACGGCGCGAGATGCGCCGCCACGCCTATGGGACCCATACCCGGACCACCACCGCCGTGTGGAATGCAGAAGGTCTTGTGCAGATTCAGGTGGCCCACGTCGGCGCCAATCTCGCCGGGGCGGACCAGACCGACCATGGCATTCATGTTGGCGCCGTCCATGTATACCTGACCGCCGTTGGCATGCACGATGTCGCAGATCTCGCGAATGGCCTCCTCGAACACGCCATGGGTCGACGGATACGTCACCATCAGCGCAGCCAGAGCCGCACGATGCTCCTCGGCCTTCGCGCGCAGGTCGTCGACATCGATGTTGCCGCGCTCGTCGGTGCGTACCACCACCACCCGGAGACCCGCCATGACCGCGCTCGCGGGATTGGTGCCGTGCGCCGATTGAGGGATCAGACACACGTCGCGATGACCTTCACCGCGCGACTCCTGATAACGTCTGATGGTCAGCAGTCCAGCGTACTCACCCTGCGAACCGGCGTTGGGTTGCAGCGACACCGCCGCGTAGCCCGTGATATCCGCCAGCGCCGACTCCAGTCGTTGGAACAGTATCGAGTAACCCTCGGCCTGATCGCGCGGCGCGAAAGGGTGAATCTGCCCCAACTCCGGCCACGTGACGGGGAACATCTCCGCCGTGGCGTTCAGCTTCATGGTGCACGAGCCCAGCGGGATCATGGAGTGCACGAGCGAGAGATCGCGTGACTCCAGCTTCCGCATGTAACGGAGCATCTGGGTCTCGGAGTGATGCCGGCTGAACACCGGATGCGTGAGGTACGCACTGGTACGCGCCAGGGGCTCATCGAATCGCGAGCCCGCACCGGCCATCAGCTCCTCGGCCAGGAACGCAGGCTGCTCCCCGCCGTTGAAGATCGCCAGCAGGTCGTCCACATCCTCCAGCACGGCGTCCTCGCCCAACGAGATTCCTAACGCGGATTCGCCGATCACGCGCAGATTGATCCGCCTCGCGCGCGCCTCGCGCAGGATGCCGCCGATGTCGCGCGATCCCAGCTCCACTCGCACGGTGTCGAAAAACACATCGTGCGCCAGGTCATAGCCCAGCCGGCGCAATCCCTCGGCCAACGCCTCGGCCAGGTTATGAATGCGGTACGCGATCCGCTCGAGCCCCTCCGGTCCATGCCATACGGCGTACATGCTGGCCATCACCGCCAACAGCACCTGCGCCGTACAGACATTGCTCGTCGCTTTCTCACGGCGGATGTGCTGCTCGCGCGTCTGCAGGGCCATACGCAGTGCCGGGTTCCCCTCGGCGTCGCGCGAGACGCCGATGATGCGCCCTGGGATCTGACGCTTGAACTGCTCACGCGTGGCGAAGTACGCCGCGTGCGGGCCTCCGTAACCCATGGGTACGCCGAAGCGTTGGGTGCTTCCCACGGCGATGTCGGCCCCCCATTCGCCGGGCGGCACGAGGATCGTGAGGGCCAGCAGGTCGGCGGCGGCGGTGACGAGTACGCCGGCCGCGTGCGCGCGGGTGGCGAAGTCTCGATAGTCGTGAACGGCGCCGTCGCTGGCGGGATACTGCACCAGCGCACCAAAACACTCCGGGCCGAACTCGAATGTCTGGTGGTCGCCAACCACTACCGCGATTCCCCGCGTGTGTGCGCGGGTACGTATCACGTCTATCGTCTGCGGGTGACAGGCCTCGGAAACGAAGAAAGTCTCGCGCCCCTTCCCCCCATTCGCGGCGTGACTCAGCGCCATCGCCTCGGCCGCCGCCGTGGCTTCGTCCAGAAGCGACGCGTTGGCCACGGGGAGAGCGGTGAGGTCGATGACCACTGTCTGGAAGTTCAGCAGCGCCTCGAGCCGACCCTGCGCGATCTCGGCCTGGTAGGGCGTGTAGGCCGTGTACCAGGCCGGGTTCTCGAGGATGTTGCGCTGGATCACCGGGGGTACTATGCAGCCGTAGTATCCCTGACCGATGAACGAGCGAAAGACCTCATTGCGCGAGGCAATCTGGCGAAGATCGCGGAGTGCTGCCGCCTCGCTCAGTCCCTCGCCGATGGCGAGCGGATGGCGCGACCGGATTCCGGCCGGGATGGTAGCGTCGACCAGATCATCCAGAGAGTCGTAGCCGAGTGTATCGAGCATCGCGCGGACATCATCGTCGCTGGGACCAACGTGACGCGGGACAAAACTATCGGAGCCGGCAAGCGACGCCGGCGTTGACATCGTGGTCATTGCTCTCCTGGGGGTACGCGTGTGCCGCGCCGTTGGACGATGTTGAGTTCGGGCGCTGCGAGACGGGGCCTCCCGCTGATCGTCGCGGGGGCGCCAGGCAGACGCCGGATTCGCGCCTCGCTACTAAATCTGCAGGCCAGACGCGCGAATTTCCATTCCCCACCGCGAACTCAACAGGTGTTCCTTGCCGCTCCCGCCACGTCGGGACTATCCTTGTGCAATTGTTCAGCGCACTGCCGCGCGACAGCATCCATCACTCTCCCACCCGGTGACTCTCATCTCCTCCTCGCTCGCTCCCGACGAAGTGCGGGCGCGCTCCGTGCACGTCCAGCAATGGCGCGTCCTTGTCACCGCCCCGATGGATGGAGCGGCGAACATGGCGCTCGACGAGGCACTGATGGCCCGTGCTGGCGATACCGGGGAGGCCGTGCTCAGAATCTACGGCTGGTCGCGCCCCACACTGTCCCTGGGACGGAACCAGACGGCGAAGGGACGATACGACCTGCCACGCGCTCTCGCCTGCGGGATCGACATCGTGCGCCGCCCCACCGGCGGGCGCGCGGTGCTCCACGACCACGAGGTGACGTACAGCGTCACCGCGCCCGCTGGCCCACTGGGTTCCCTCCATGAATCATACGCGACGATCAATCGTCTATTGATCATGGGACTTCAGGCACTGGGCGTGGCCGCTCGCGAAGCCGATGCCAGAGGCGTGGCACCAAGGCCAGGGGTCGCCCCCTGCTTCACGGTGCCTGTTCGTGGTGAGATAGTGGTGGGAGCACGGAAGCTGGTAGGGAGCGCACAGATCCGCGAGAACGGCACGCTGCTGCAGCACGGCTCGATCCTGATAGACGATGACCAGGCCATGGCGAGCACCCTTCTGCTCGAGCCCACGACCGCTCCGCCGCCAACAGCCACCCTCCGTGCGCTCCTCGGTCGCGCGCCATCGCTCGAGGAAGTGGCCGATGCCTTGTCGGCGGCGCTTCCCAGCGCCCGACGCCTCACGATCGACCCCGCGCTCGACAGCGCCGCGCAGTCCGCCAGCGAGCGGTACCGCAGTGCAGAGTGGACGTGGCGCCTCTGAACGGCGCTCGGTGCGCCGCGTCCGGCGGCGCTGTACACTCACCCGGTCACACCTCATTCACGGCACCTCATTCGATGCGCGTTCCTGTACTCGCAATACTCCTCGCAGCAACCCTGTCTGCATGCCGGCAGCACGATCGCGCCGAGAGCCAGGGTAACTATGGTGGCACGCTGGTCATCTCCAGCGGCACCGACGCCACTCTGATCTTCCCCCCGCTCACGATCAACATCACCAGCGCACAGGTCGAGGCGCAGATCTACGAGCACCTGGCCGACCCGGGTGAGCCGCTGAACATGATCGGCGATACAGGGTGGGAGGGGCGACTCGCGCATTCATGGAGCTGGGCACCGGATTCACTCTCGATCGCCTTCCACATCGACCCCAAGGCCCGCTGGCAGGATGGTCCACCGGTGCGGGCGTCCGACGTGCGCTTCACCTACGAGATCTATACCGACCCCGATGTGGGCTCCGTCGTGGCGCCGCTGCTCACGAGCATCGACTCCGTCACCGTGGCCGACTCGCTCACGGCCGTCTTCTGGTTCGCTCGACGCGCGCCCGAGCAGTTCGCGCTCGCGGCGTTCCAGATGCGGATCCTGCCCGCCCATCTGATCTCCAAGATCACCCGTAAGGAGCTGGCGAGCTCGGAGTTCGCGCGCAATCCGGTGGGCAGTGGCCCCTTCCAGTTTGTGCGCTGGGTGCCGCGTCAGATGATAGAGTTGAGGGCGAACATAAACTACCACCTCGGGCGCCCCCATCTGGACCGCGTGATCTGGAGTGTGGCCCCCGATTACAACGCGGCATTCACGCGCCTTCTGTCGGGCGAAGCGGACATGCTGGAATCCATGCGGCCCGGCGATTTCGAGCCGCTGGCAAAACACCCCGAGCTCAAGGCTGTACGATATCCGTCGCTCATATATGGGTTCCTCCTCTTCAACGAGCGCGATCCAGAGCACCCCCAGCAGCCGCATCCCATCTTCGGAGATCGCCAGACACGCCGCGCGCTCACCATGGCCATCGACCGCACGAAGCTCGTGCACAGTATCTACGATACTCTGGCAGTGACATCAGTGGGTCCCGTCACCCGCGCGCTCAGCACCTACGATTCCACGATAGCACAGCTACCCTACGCCCCGGACAGCGCCCGCGCGCTGCTCGACGCGTCCGGCTGGCGGGACAACGATGGCGACGGCGTGCGCGAGAAGAATGGGCGTCGACTGCGATTCACGATGATCGTGCCCAGTTCGAGCACACCGCGGATGCGCGCCGCCGTGATCATGCAGGAGATGTTCAGGCAGGTGGGCGCGATCGCGGAAATCGAGCAGATGGACTTCCCCACGCACGGTACGCGTCAGGGTGAACACCGCTTCGACGCATCGCTGAATACCATGGCGTCGGACGGAGTGCCAAGCACCATCCTTCAGCTCTGGGGCACCGCGGCAGTGAAGGATGGCAGTAACTACGGTTCCTACGCGAGCCCGCGCTTCGATGCGCTGGTGGACACCGCAGCCAGACAGATGGATCCCGGCCATGCCAGCATATACTACCGGGAGGCTTATCAGCTCCTGGCCGACGATGCGCCGGCGATCTGGCTGTTCGAGCCCCTGAGCTTCGCCGCCATGCACCAACGCATTCACCCCGTGGGAATGCGCGCCAACGGGTGGTGGCTGGATCTGCGGGAGTGGTACATACCCGAATCGGAGCGGATCCCGCGCGATCGCATCGGGCTCGAGCCGGAGCGTCCCTGAGTAGTGGTAACCCTGGTGCTTCGCCGCATCGCGCAGGGGATCGTGATCGTGTGGCTGGTGGCTACTCTCACGTTCATCATGCTGCACGCCGCCCCCGGCGACCCGGTGCGTGCCACTCTCACCGACCCGACCACCGCGCCAGCGGTGCGGGAGTACTGGGTCCATCGCCTCGGGCTCGACCTCCCGGTGCACATCCAGTACTGGCACTACATCGTGAGCATGGCGCACGGCGGCTTCGGATTCTCCTTTCCGCACCATCGCCCCGTGAGCGCCGTCCTCGCCGACGCGCTCCCCAACACACTGCTACTCATGGGTGTGGCGATCGTGCTCGCGTTCGTGGGCGGCATCGGGATGGGAATAGTGCAGGCACGCCACCAGGGCACTCCGCTCGACTGGGGCCTCGGTATGGGATCGCTGTTCTTCTATTCTATGCCCGACTTCTGGCTGGCGCTGATGATGCTCCTGGTATTCGCTTACTGGCTGGGCCTCTTCCCGGCGACGGGAATGTTCGACCCGATAATGTATTCCTACATGGGCCCATGGGCGCGAGCGGCCGACCGTCTCTGGCACCTCGTCCTGCCCGCCGGCACGCTCGCGCTGCTCGCCACGGCGGCGGTCGCGCGCTTCCAGAGAGCCGCGCTGCTCGACGTGTCGCGGCAGGACTTCGTGCGCACCGCTCGTGCCAAGGGGCTGAGCGAGCGCTCGGTGATGTGGCGGCACGTGCTCCGTAATTCGCTCCTGCCCGTGATCACGCTGTTCGGCCTCTCGCTCCCCGCATTGCTGGGGGGCTCGGTATTCGTGGAATCGGTGTTCTCCTGGCCAGGCATCGGAACACTCACCGTCAACGCCATCGCCACGCGCGACTACCAGTTGCTCACCGCGATAGTGATGGTCACCAGCACCATGGTGGTGATCGGGAGCCTGGTGGCCGATCTGCTCTACGTGTGGACCGACCACCGCGTGCGCGTGAGTGGATGATCTCGCCGATCTCAGGATGACGCCCCGCGCGAGTGAGCCCCACGCCGGGCCCTGGCGCATCGCGTTCGCCCGATTCCTCCATAACCCCGCGGCTGCAACCGCGTTCTGGGTGATAGTCGCGCTCTATGTGATCGCCGCGCTCGCGCCCTGGCTGGCTCCGTATTCGCCCACCGATACGCCCAACATCGTCGCGCTCAAGAACCTGCCGCCGTCGCTCTCGCACCTCATGGGCACCGACTTCGCCAGTCGCGATGTACTGAGCCGGTTGCTCTACGGAGCACGCGTATCGCTCTCCATCGCGTTCCTCGCCATACTCCTCTCCTCCACGGTCGGCACACTCTACGGCGCCATCGCCGGCTACTACGGAGGACGCATAGATACCTGCATGATGCGCCTCATCGACGCCGCGCTCTCGGTGCCGCGCATCCTACTGCTCATCACGATGCTCGTGCTCTGGGGCGCCGTACCTATCGCTGCTCTCATCCTCATTCTCGGCTTCACCGGTTGGTTCGGCGTGAGCCGCCTGGTACGCGCCGAGGTGCTGACGCTGAAGGAGCAGGAGATGGTGCTGGCCGCCCGCGCACTGGGCGCGCGCGACCGCGAGATCATCCTCCGCCACATCCTGCCCAACGTGCTCTCGCCAGTGGTCGTGGCAGCCACCCTGGGCATCGCGCACGTCATCGTGATCGAGGCAGGACTCTCCTACCTGGGGATCGGTGTGCGCCCGCCAGCGGCGAGTTGGGGTAACATGATTCAGGACGGCTCCAGCCAGATGTCCACCGTCTGGTGGGTCTCGCTCTTCCCCGGACTGGCCATCGTGCTCACCGTCATGGCCTTCAATGTCGTGGGCGATGGCTTGCGCGATGCCTTGGACCCGCGCCAGGTTGACGGGTGATGACCACACCTCTGCTTTCAGTCCGTGACCTTCGGACCTGGTTTCATACGTCGAATGGCATCGCTCGCGCCGTCGATGGCGTATCGTTCCACATCGCCCCCCACGAGACGGTAGGCCTGGTGGGAGAATCGGGATGTGGGAAATCCGTGACATCTCTCTCTATCCTGCGCCTGATCGATCGTCCGGGACGCATCGAGACCGGCAGCCACATCGAATTCGAGGGGCGCGACATGATGTCGCTCAGCGAGCGGGAGATGCGAGCGATCCGGGGAAATCGGATCTCCATGATTTTCCAGGAACCCATGACGTCGCTCAACCCGGTCTTCACGGTGGGCGATCAGGTGGCGGAAGTCGCACGAGTCCACGACAACGCCAGTAGACGCGAGGCGTGGGAACGCGCAGTGGAGATGCTCGCCACGGTGGGCGTACCAGCACCGGCACAGAGGGCGCACGAATACCCTCATCAGCTCTCGGGTGGCCTGAGACAGCGCGTTATGATCGCCATGGCACTCATGATGAGCCCCGCGCTCCTCATCGCCGACGAGCCCACCACGGCGCTGGACGTGACGATCCAGGCGCAGATACTGGAGCTGCTTGCGGAGCTGCAGGAGAAGATGGGGATGTCGATCCTCCTGATCACGCACGACCTCGGCGTGATTGCCGAGGCCACCACCCGAGTGCTGGTCATGTATGCGGGTCAGGTGGTGGAGGAAGCGCAGGTGGAGACGCTGTTCTCGGACCCGCACCATCCCTACACCGAAGGACTGCTAGCGGCCATGCCACGCGTGGGCCAGGTAAAGGAACGTCTTGCGGTTATCCCCGGCGCGGTACCGCCTCCCACCCGCTGGCCTACCGGATGCCGGTTTCACGACCGATGCCCCTACGCCTGGGAACGCTGCATCACCGAAGCTCCCCCGCTCTACCAGATCGGAGAGGGGCACGTCTCGCGCTGCCATCTCGCCGAGGAACCCGAGCGCAGGCAGGCCCGGCATCAGCCGATGGCAGCCACGTGAGCAGGGAGGTGAGGCAGGGAGCGGAGGGGAATTCTGGATCGGGCACGCGCGTGGAACGAGCGATGGCCAATCAGCGCTCCGCTACCGAGCCCGCCTCGTCAGCACCCGACTCCGGATTCTCGGCCTCGGATACAGCTCCGCTCCTGTCGGTGCGCGGGCTGAAGAAGCACTTTCCCATCACCAGCGGCCTGCTGCGGCGGCAGGTGGGCATGGTGCGCGCGGTGGATGGAATCTCGTTCGACGTTGCACCTGGCGAGACTCTGGGACTGGTGGGGGAATCGGGGTGCGGGAAGACCACGGCCGGGCGCAGCATCCTGCGCCTCATAGAGCCGACGGCCGGCGAGATCCGCTTCGATGGTGTTGACGTACGCTCGCTCTCAGGCGAGGCGCTGCGGCGACTGCGCCGGCAGATGCAGATCGTCTTCCAGGATCCCTTCTCCTCGCTGAACCCGCGGATGACGGTAGGCGCGATCGTGCGCGAAGGGCTGACGATCCACAAGCTGGCCGAGGGCGAGGAGGCCAGTCGCCGCGTGCGGCAGTTGCTCGAGGAGGTGGGGCTCCGCGCCGAGTACGCCTCGCGCTATCCGCACGAATTCTCGGGCGGGCAACGCCAACGCATAGGAATAGCGCGCGCGCTGGCTGTGGAGCCAAAGTTCATCGTGTGCGATGAGCCCGTGTCCGCGCTCGATGTGTCGGTCCAGGCTCAGGTGATCAACCTCCTGCAGGACCTCCAGCGCCAGCGGGGCCTCGCCTACCTGTTCATCGCGCACGACCTCTCCGTGGTGGAGCACATCGCCGACCGCGTGGCCGTGATGTACCTTGGCAAGATCGTCGAGTTGGCCACCGCGGCCGACCTCTACCGCGAACCGCTGATGCCCTACACGCAGGCGCTGCTCTCCGCGGTTCCGATTCCCGATCCGGGGGCCAAGCGGCAGCGTATCCTGCTCTCTGGCGACGTCCCGTCACCGGCTGACCCACCTGCTGGCTGCCCGTTCCACCCCCGCTGTCCCCACCCGCGCAAGGATGCAGCGTGCGCGAAGATCGTCCCGCCACTCGAGGAGAAGGAGCCTGGACACTGGGCGGCGTGTATCAAGCAGACGCCCACGACCGTATCCTGGGACTCCCAGAAGGCCGCCGGCGCTACACATCCACCCGAGCGGTTCATTCCACTCGCCTCGTTACACGCGCGCCGCCCGGAGGCGGACGTGCCCCCACCCCACTAGCTGAGGAGAGTCGTGTCCTCCGTCATCAACGTCGCCACCACGGCCACCGACCGTCCACCCGCACTCGACGACCGAGCCCTGCTAGGCCACCCGCGCGGGCTCGGCCTGCTGTTTATCACGGAGATGTGGGAGCGCTTCTCGTTCTACGGGATGCGGGCTCTCCTCATTCTGTATCTGGTGAACGCCCTCAAGTGGGATACTGCGAGCGCGGCCAATCTCTACGGAACGTACACCATGTCGGTGTACCTCACCCCGATCATCGGCGGCTACCTCGCTGATCGCTTCATAGGTACCAGGCGCTCGCTAGTGCTGGGCGGCATCATCATCGCGCTCGGCCACTTCACCCTCGCCTTCCCCGGCATGCAGATGTTCTACGCCGGGCTCACGCTGATCGTCATTGGCACGGGCTTCTTCAAGCCCAACGTCTCGACGATGGTGGGGCAGATCTACCCCGCTGGTGACTCACGGCGTGATGCCGGCTTCACGATCTTCTACATGGGAATCAACCTCGGCGCCTTCCTCGGCCCGCTGGTCTGCGGCTACCTCGCGCAGACACCAGGCTACGGCTGGCACTGGGGTTTCGCGGCGGCAGGTGTGGGGATGGTGCTGGGACTGGTCGTGTACGTGAGCCTGCGCGACAAATACCTGCCCGGAATCGGAGTCCGGTTCAAGGAGGAGCCGAAGCCAGGTGCCCTCGCCGAAGCGCTGGACCGTGCAACGATCATGCAGGCCGGTGGCGGCGCGCTGGCCGGAGTACTCATAGGCGGTTTCACCACGGATTGGGGGCTCATCGGCATCTCCATGGGTGCCATCATAGGTGCTGCCCTGGGTCTGGCCATCCTCGGTTCGCACGGCGCCGAGCGCAAGCGCGTGATAGCGCTGTTCATCGTGGCGTTCTTCGTCGTCTTCTTCTGGGCCGCCTACGACCAGACGGGCAGCTCCATGAGTCTCTTCGCTGACAGGAACACCAATCTGCAGCTCGGGTCGACGACCCTCAGATCGAGCTGGTTCCAGTCGGTCAACCCGGCGGTGATCCTGCTGTTCGCGCCGTTATTCGCCTGGCTGTGGGTGTGGTTGGGACGGCGGGGCCTCGAGCCATCCACCGCTCTCAAGATGGTGATCGGGCTCACCCTGCTCGGCATCGGATTCATATTTCTAGCGATCGGTGGTCGTCATGCCGACGCTGGAGTCCTGGTGAGTCCGCTCTGGCTCATAGCCGCCTTCACGTTCCACACCTGGGGCGAGCTCTGCCTCTCTCCGGTCGGCCTTTCCTACGTGACGAAAGTGGCGCCGGCCCGATTTGCATCGCTGCTCATGGGGGTGTGGTTCCTCGCGAACGGTGTTGCCGACAAGATCGCCGGCTGGCTAGCTAGCTTCACACCCGAGCCAGGTGCACCGGCCCGCGCCGTGGGCGGCCTGGGTAGCATCATCCAGCAATTCAGCACGAGTCACTTCGGCTTCTTCTCCATGTTCGTGGTCATCGGCCTCGGCGCCGCGCTCATGATGCTCCTCTTCGTCCCGCTGCTGAAGCGGCTCACATCGGATGTGAAGGCCTGAAGCTGGATGGATGGGCGGCAGGCGTAGGAGTGGGTAGATACTAGCAGGAGAGAGGGAGGGAGGCTGAGTGGCTAGCCTCCCTCTCTCTCTCCATCTCCCTTCTCCTCAGCGCCCCATCCGCCGTTTCAGTTCGCTGAGCTGGCGTTCGGCCGCCGTCTCGCGCTCGGCCCGCTCCATCGCGCGGCGCAGAGTGTCGGAGTCGGGGCCATCT
>DATCXG010000406.1:0-5490 GCA_036565945.1 Gemmatimonadaceae bacterium | reverse complement strand
CAACCAGCCTTGCGGAATATTTCGCCTTGACTAACTTGAGGATTGGTAATTCCTAAATGTTATCCGCCGCTTGGATCAAGACCCGGAGCGTCTGAAGGGCCCGGCAACGCTGGATGGGCCGGACTCAGCACACCGGGGCACTACCTCGAGGGCTCGATGCACCGCTCGCTCCTCTTCGCTGCACTGCTCCTGGTGCTGGCCACCAGCGCTGGAGCGCAGGCGATGAGCCCCGCTTCGGCAGCTCCCCCCATCCAGGACAACAGCTTCCTCGTCGAGGAGGCGTACAACCAGGAGCGCGGCGTCGTGCAGCACATCAACACCTTCGCCCGCTCCACTCACGGCGGCTCCTGGGTCTACACCTTCACACAGGAGTGGCCGCTGGGTGGGCAGCGCCACCAGATCGGCTTCACGCTTCCCGTGGAAGGCACTCCGTCATCCGACGGTCGAGGTACCGGGATAGGTGACGTCGCGATAAACTACCGCTTCCAGATCGCGGGCCTCGGGGACGCTGGCGAGCGCGGCGCGACTGCCTTCTCGCCGCGCATGAGCCTCCTCCTGCCCACCGGATCCAGCAGGGGCGGACTCGGCAGAGGCGGCGCAGCTCTCCAGGTCAACCTCCCACTCAGCATCGAGCTCCCCGCCGCGCTGGTGACGCACTCCAATGTGGGAGCGACGTACACACCCCGTGCTCTCGACTCTCGCGGGAACAGCGCCGCGACGCTCGAGTACGCCCTCGCCCAGAGCGTCATCTGGCATGCGCTCCCCCGCTTCGATCTGATGATCGAGGCCGCGTGGACCAGGACGCAGGATGTCACTGGACCGGGGCGCACTGCGCGGAGCTCCGAGGTCCTCCTCGCACCCGGCGTCCGCACGGCATTCGACTTCGCATCCGGGGTGCAGATCGTTCCCGGCCTCGCCTTCCCCATTGGCGTGGGCCCGAGCCGTGGCGAGCGAAGTGTCTTCGTCTATCTCAGTTTCGAACACCCCTTCGCCGGAGAGGCGCCATGACACCGGCGCCGCTATCGCGAGATAAAAGGAATCCACCATGAAGATCAGAGACCTGCTGCAGATCCGCTCCCCTGGCGCTACCACCAGTGCTCGCTCGACCACCAGCGAAGCACAGGGCGTGTCGCGTCGGCGTTTCCTCCGCACGGGCCTCGGCGGCACCGGTCTGCTCGGCGCCGCGGCTCTCGGGCTGGCACCATTGCGGGACACGCCGTCGCGCGGTGGACAGGAGCCCAACCCACCACCCGAGAGTGGGTACGGTGATCGGGGCGGCGGCCCGCACGCCGAGGTGATGCATCCGATGCCCACGGTAGTCGGAGAAGTCGATCACGACCGCAACGGGTTCCACCCCTCGCGCATCCTCACGGACTTCGACGCCGGCGCGGTGAGCACCCTCGCCAGTGGACAGACGCTGCACGAGTACACGCTCATCGCGCAGAACAAGAACATCGAGATAGTACCCGGGCTGGAGTTCCCGGCGTGGACGTACAACGGGCGCGTCCCCGGACCCACCATCCGCGTTCGGGAAGGCGACCGCGTTCGCATCCGCCACATCAACGCGAGCGATCACCCGCACAGCATCCACTTCCACGGCGTCCACCCCGGGAGCGTGGACGGAGTCTTCGATGTGAGATCGGGGATCGTCGGCAAGGGCGGTGAGTTCATCTACGAGTTCGACGCCGAGCCGTTCGGACTTCACCTGTACCACTGCCACGCGGCGCCACTCGCGAAGCACATCGCCAAGGGACTCTACGGCGCGTTCATCATCGATCCGAAGGTGGGCCGGCCGCACGCGGACCACGAGCTCGTCATGGTGATGAGCGGCTACGACGTGGACTTCGATGGAAAGAACGAGTTCTATCTCGTCAACGGGATCCCCTTTCACTTCGACCACGGGAAGAACCCGATCCGGATCCGGGTGGGCGAGCTGGTGCGCATCTATCTGGTGAACGCGCTCGAGTACGATCCGATCAACTCGTTCCACCTGCACGCCAACTTCTTCCACTACTACCCGACCGGCACGAGCCTCACGCCCGCCGAGTTCACGGATACCATCTCGCAGATGCAGGGACAGCGCGGGATCCTGGAGTTCAGCTACAAGCACCCCGGGCGATACATGTTCCACGCGCACAAGACGGAGTTCGCGGAGCTGGGCTGGACGGGCATCTTCGAGGTGGAGGCCTGACCATGAGCACCACAGCCGTCAGCCAGGCCCCCGCACGCAAGTCGCGCTTGCACACGGTCGCCCTCGTGCTCGCGCCGCTCGTGGCGCTCGCGGGCGTGATCGCGCTCTTCGTGCTCACGAGGGGAGCAGGTCTCAACGTCACGCCCGCAGTGCCGATAGAGACTGTGCAGTTCGGGCGGACGATCCTGCGCCCGGACCAGATCGAGTTGCACCTGCGGAACACGAGTCCCGAGACCATCACTCTCTCGCAAATCAATATCAACGAGGCGACCTGGCCGTACTCCATCACGCCGGGCCGCGCGATCCCGCGGCTCGGTAGAGCGGTCGTGACCCTCGACTACCCATGGGTGGAGGGTGAGGCGTACGAGGTCTCGCTGCTCTCGAGTAACTCGATCCAGTTCACCACTTCGATTCCCGTCGCGACCGCGACCGCGGGCGCATCGGCTGCCACGCTCTGGAGCTTCACCCTCATCGGGGTCTACGTCGGGATCATCCCCGTCGTGCTCGGGATGTTCTGGCTGCCGGTGCTCGGACGGCTCCGCGCGAGGGGGATGCTCTTTCTCATGTCGGCCACCGTGGGGCTTCTCATCTTCCTGGGAATCGACGCGGCCACCGAGGCGCTCGAGCTCTCCGCCGAGTTGAGCGGCACCTTCCAGGGTGTGGGTATCGTTGGCATCGGGATCGCCGGCACCTGGCTCCTCCTCGATGCCATCTCTCGCCGCCAGCGGAGCATCGAGCGCGACGAGACAGCGCGGCGGATGTCGCTCGCCACCGTGATCGCGGTGGGAATCGGCCTGCACAACCTGGGCGAGGGCCTGGCTATCGGTGCGGCGTACGCCGTCGGCGCCGCGGCGCTGGGCACCTTCCTCGTGGTGGGCTTCATCATCCAGAACGTCACCGAAGGACTCGGTATCGTTGTCCCCATCGCGAGCGACAAGCCCAGCATCCGACGGCTCGCGCTCCTCGGAGTGGTTGCCGGCGGGCCGGCAATCGTGGGCGCGTGGGTGGGTGGTCTGGTCTACTCGCAGCCGCTGGCGGTTCTATTCCTGGCCATCGGCACTGGCGCGGTATTCCAGGTCGCGTCCGAGATCGGGCGGAAGCTCATCTGGAAAGACGCAGCCGCACCGCAGGCGCCGCTCACGATCGCGGGAGGCGTGGTAGCGGGGATGCTGACGCTCTACATCACGGGGCTGGCTATCAAATAGCGGGGGCTGGGGTCAGCTCTCCAACTCCGAGCCCGAGAGCGAATCGCGCCCGGTTCCTGAATAGTGGCCGTCGAAGAGCTGGCCCCGTCTCCCGCGTCGTTCACGCCAATATCTCGGCGAGCGCGCAGGTAAAGCCGGGGAGCACATCTTCGCCATCCAGTAAGCCGTCCGCGGCGATGAGGGAGATGCTCCCATCGCCCCGATAGACTTGCGCGACAGATCGCCGGGGATCGATTACCCATTCCAGGCGCACACCGGCCTCGAGCCAGGCGGCGATCTTGGACAGCACTTCGCTCGCGGAGTCATCTGGCGACACGATCTCAACGATGAGGTCGGGTGCGAGAGGCGCGTACCCACGCGGCGGGAGTTGGGACGTGCGATCGCGTGCAAGGAACGCGAGATCTGGGGCACGGACTGTATCCGGATTCGACTCGATCTTGAAGCCTGTATCCTGCGCAAACACATCGCCCAGTTGGCGCGGCCAGACGAAGGCGCCAACTAGATGGGCCAGTTTAGCTGCTGCTCTGCCATGCAGCGTCCCCGGCGGCTCACGCACAATAAGTCGGCCACGTATGAGCTCCGTGGACTTCCCGGGGATCGATACGCGCTCGAGCTCATCCGCGGTCATCATGTCCTGCGACGCATCTGCGTGCGGCATACTCATACATTCGCCTCGACAGGCTGGTGTTCGCAATGGGCGCCCAATATAGCGACCAGGGCCGCCTACCCCGCCATCATTTCAGCGCAGCCGGTCGCCGGAATCCCTCCGCCACCTGCGCGATCGAGCACGCGATTCCCAGGAGACGCGCCTCATCCCAACGCTTCGCCACGAGCTGCAGTCCTACAGGAAGATCGTTCTCGTCGTGCGCGCATGGCAGCGCGGCCGCGATCTGCGCAGGAACAAGGATCCCGGCCGGCTGCGCGCATTTCTTCGGCTCATGCGACACTGGCCGAGCCGGGAGGAAGCGCGAACCGAGTACGCGAAGAACCCGGCAGCGTTTCGACGCTGCCGGGTTCTTCTCCAATGGGTTCGGGCGGGACGCTAGAGGGCTGCTACACGCTGCCCTTCCGAGGCCGCGCCCCGCTCAGAAGACGTACCGGAGTCCGATGTTGCCGTAGAACTCGGCCTTGTACGGCGCCGGAATGACGTAGCCGTCACCGTGGCCACCGTCCGACGCCGTCGCCAGCCCCGCGTAGTTCGGCCCCACGAAGAGGAACGAGTAGTAGGTGCTCCCCAGCAGGTTCTCCCCACCGGCGGCGAGGTCGAGCACCCAGTTCCGGTTCACATGCTTCTGGTAGCCCAGCTTCACGCCGAGCAGATCGTAGGACTTCAAGGACGCAGAATTGTCGAACGTGACCGGCACCTTGCCCACGTACTGGTAGGTGCCGTTGAGGTACAGACCGAGATCGGTCGCGACGTCGATGCCGGCGGCCAGCATGTTCTCGGGCACGCGCGGCACGGAGTTCCCGGAGAAGTCCACCGTGTTAGCGTCGTTGTTGCCGTCGCTCTTGAAGTCGACGAACTCGGCCTCGGTGTACGAGTAGGTGACCCATGGACGCAGCGTCGAGAGAGCCCGGGCCGTGTCGCTGATGGCCAGGTAGCTGAGCGACAGCTCGGCGCCGCGGTTACGCTGCTTCCCCGCGTTGGTCGTGAAGCGCACGGAGTTGACGGTCTGGGTCACGAGCTTGTCGGTGTTCTCGATGTCGAAGAGGGCAAGCTGGCCGCTCAGACGATGGTCCAGGATGCTCCCCTGGAGTCCGATCTCGTACTGCACGGCGCGCTCGGGCTCGAGCGACATGTCGACGGTGCCGTCGTTCGCGACGGTATTGCTGAGCAGCGGTGGCGTGTAGCCGGAGCTGACGCTCGCGTAGACCGAGGCGTCGTCGCCGAAGCCCTTGGTCAGGGCCACGCGTGGGTTGAACACCCAGTCGAAGGACCTCACCTGTAGCTGGGTGGTGTCGCTCACCTGGTTGTCCTTCAGCAAGTCGCGAATGCCGAACTCGTTCTTGTTCAGGCTCGCGCCGGCGGTCAGCGTCACCTGCGAGGGGAACGCGAAGCTCCACTCGGTGAACACCGACCCGTTCACGGCATAG
>DATCXG010000378.1:0-3845 GCA_036565945.1 Gemmatimonadaceae bacterium | reverse complement strand
CAGATGTTCAATCGCCCGGAGGACGCGCGCGCGGAGTTCGAGCGCGCCATATCGATTGCAAGCGCGAACCACTTCAATCAGATGGTGATGAATGCGGAGCAAGGATTGCAAGCGCTCCGCGATGGCGTAGCACCGCAAATGAAGGAGAGCGTTCAGCCGTCTACGGCAGTGGTGGATGTCGCTGCGGCGATTCACGAAATGAGAACGCTGGCAGGGGTAGGTGGGTGATGTAAAATGGGCCACGAGTTGCAGCTCGTGGCCCATCAGAAATCGAAGTCGAAAGGATCTTACTTGCAGGTGCCGCTTCCGGCGGTCACCGTACACACATTCGACGTAGGCGCAGTCGGGGAGGTGCAGGCAGCGAGAGCGAAGGTAGCGAAGGCAAGGGTCAGAATTGCAATGTGGCGGCGAAACATAGTTACCTCTTCGTGCAGGGGGGATTGTTGTGGGGGGTAACTTCTGTCACGCAAGCTACGGTGGCGCGTCTTATCGTAAATGCACATTTTAGGACAGCAGTGTGCAATTTTAGGACAAAGATGCGCCAACCGTGGAAGTCGCCGCACTCCTCTCCCCCTCCCTTCGCAGTCATCTCCGCTCAGCGCTCTTAAATGAGCATGTTTTAATCAACGCGGAGAACTGGGACGACCTCGCGACCGCAATGCGGACGCGGCCTATCGACATCGCAGTCGTCGATCCACACATCGATGGCCGGCCGCAACTGGACGAGATCAGGGCAGTCCTGGGACGCTACCCTTCGGTCCCCGTCGTACTCTACCTGGTGGCACTGACGCCCGAGGCGTTGCAGTCCACTCTCGTACTCGCCCGCCATGGCGTGACCAACGTGGTGTTGCGGGGCTTCGACGACGAACCGAGGCGACTCGTTCAGCTGCTCGAGTCGGTACCGGCCTACGGTCTGAGCGATACGGTGCTTCGAGCCATCGCTCCCCGCTTCGATGACGCACCAGCTCTCCTGCGTGGCACGATGAAGCAGCTCTTCAACGCGCCGCACGCTTTTCGCAGTGTGGGCGACCTGGCGATCGCCGCCGGGATGACGCGACGGAATCTGGACCGCTGGCTCGAGACTCACGATCTCGCGTCGGCACGAATGCTTTTGCTCGGTGCGCGTATCGCGCGCGCCATTTACTACATGCAGGACCCGGGTTGTTTGCTGGACGACATTTCCAGGAAGCTGGGTTACGATTCGCCGCGCCTCTTCGCGCGGCAGGTGCGTGCCGCCACGGGTGTGATGCCCTCGGTGCTGCGCGAAACGATGGAACCTGAGAAGTTCATGGAGAGGCTGGCCGCGCGGCTCTGCCGCCGTGGAGGAATGGAGGAATGAACGCTCTCGACGAACGTGCGCGAGTGCTCGTGGTGGACGACGAGCCGTCGCTCTGCCGTGCCCTGACGATGGTCTTCAAAAGGGCGGGCTACTACGTCCGTGCGATCGAACGAGGTGAGGCCGCTGAGGCACTCCTCCACCAGGAGCAGTTCGACTGCCTCGTGGTGGACCTGCGCATGCCCGACATGCGCGGCGACGTGCTCTACCTCACCGCCGCCGCTCTCCAGCCCCACCTGCGCGAGCACACGATCTTCACGACAGGCGATGCCAGCGAGCGCGCTACCCAGCTCCTCAAGGAATGCGGCTGCCCCGTCGTCCTCCAGAAGCCTTTCGACCTGGATGACCTTCTCGACACTGTCCACGCCATGACGGCCCATCGGGCGCGCAGAGCGTCGGGGGAGTGAGAGAGACAGGACGGGATACTACAGGGTTCAGCAACTAAAGGGTTCAGGGTTCAGGAACTGCTCTACGATCGAGATCTCTTCTCCGAGGCAGTCACTGAACCCTGAACCCTGCCTCCTGAACCCTGTCTTATCTCCCCTGCCTCCTGAACCCTGTCTCACCTGCCCTGCCTCCTGAACCCTGTCTTATCTCCCCTGAACTCTGCGGTTCACAACTCCCACCGCTCCATCACTCCGATCGCCTGCTCCAGCGCTTCGCGCTGCTCGGGACGGCCGGCGGAACGAAGGAGCGAACGGTAGGTATGGAGGGCGATCTGCAGCGCTTCGCGGTCGCGATCCGTAGAGGCTATGCTCGCGGCGTTGTCGGCCAGGCTGGCCTTCGCCAGATCATCCTCGGGGAAGCGCTGGGTTACCTGTAGCCAGCGATTCATCCGCTCATGCGGCGACGACTCGCTCAGAGCCCACAGGTGCCAGGCGCCGCGGTTGTCCGGGTCGGCCGCTATGGCGCGGGACGCGAGCTCGCCCACCGCCTCCGGGCCGCGCCCGGTGAGCCAGTACGCGTTCGCCAGAATGACCAGGGCCCTCGCGTCCTCGGGGCGCTCGGCCACGACCCGCTCGTAGACCGGGCCGGCCACCTCGGGGATGTCGTGGTACGGCTCCACGGCGGCTATCAGGGCGTCCAGCTCCGAGGCGGCCGAGATGGCCAGGAGTCGGTCGAGAAGGATCGAAAAATTGTTGCTGTCGCGATATTCGTCGACGGCGGCCGCGATTTCGGCGGCGGGGTCGATAGGAGAGGCACGCATGGTTATATTAAAACTATCCTCGGTGCGCGGGCCGCGTCAGTCGTGACTGAACAGGGCACGGGAGCATCCTCCCCGCTGAGCGGAGAGGAGAACGCGGCCACGAGGGGGACGCAGACGCACTCGGAAGCTGCCACGTCGCAGAGCGAGTTGCGGAAGACCATAGTCCTGGTCCAGCACCAGCTGAACAACCCGCTCGCGGCACTCCTCGCGGAGGCACAGTTACTGGGCATGGAGCCCACGCTCGGTGCCGAGCAACGCGCCGCCGCCCTCAGAATCACCGAGCTGACGCGACGAGTGATCGTGCTGGTTCGCGAGCTGGACGTTGTCGTGGGTGCGGCCAAGCGCAAGCCCGAGAATGAGCCGACCGGGCAGTCGTAGCGGCTCTCGGGTGGGTCGATGCCCGCAGTGCCTTCCAGCATCTGCCGGGACTGCCCGGCCTGAAGGTTGCGCATCGATCGGTACAGTGTGATTTTCGAGGTGGCCGTGAAATGGGATTCCCGGCCGCCACAGTAGATGGTAGAGCCTCGCAAGCGTAACGCTCCGGTCGGCCTCGCTGAAGAGCGCCGCAGCGACCGCAAAATGGTCGGTCGCACTAGCTGAGCGAGCGGGGATGCGCCACGACAGAACCGATCAGGAATCGTAGGCGTATGACGCGAGCGAGCGCTACTCGGCCCTCGCGACCGCTTCGGGCCCACTGTCAGACAGTGCTCCATACAACTCCAGGGAACAGTCGCGCCAGCCGCATCGGCGGCCGCTCGACATGATCCCACGAACCAACGTGGCAAGAGCGCGTAGGCGCGCCCATTCCCGGCGCCCCTCGAGAGCGCAGAGCAATTTCACCCCATGAGACTACAGGCTGCATGACCGAACGTCGACGCCCCACCCGGCGCGGCCGCGGACCGCGTCCGCAGAACCACGCCCCGACCGATTCCGTACCGGATTCGAGTCCATACCGCGAAGATACTCCCACCTCCTCGCCAGTTCCCGACGGCGGTGAGTCGCTGAATGGTGGGGGGAGCACCGAGGCGCCGGTATCCACCGTCGACAGCGGGAGCACCGACAACGCCGGGACAAGCGAGAGCACCGAGAACAGCGGGAACGCCGTGAACAGCGGCGGCGGAGCTCCCGGGAACGCTGGCAACAGCGGCAACAACGCCCAGGGACGTGGATCACCGCGCAGGGGCCGCGATGGCAAGGAGCAGCGCGGCGAGCGCTTCGGTTCCAATGGCAGACGCGGACGGCGTGGTCGCGGACGGAGCGGCGGAGGACAGCGCTCCGACCAGCACAACGCGCCCGCCCCAG
>DATCXG010000359.1:0-2897 GCA_036565945.1 Gemmatimonadaceae bacterium | reverse complement strand
CCGTACTGGCGAGCCACGCGATCGGCACGCGCGACGAGCTCCGCCGTGGGAAGCTCGGCTTGTCCTGCCACGCCGATGTCGATGGTCTTGTAGCGCGCGAATCCGCTGTTCGGGGTGAGACCGAGCTCGCGCGCGAGGAGCACGTTGTTGCCGAGCTGGGGATGGGCGTCCAGTGGCAGATGCGCCGAGTAGAGCGCCACGTCGTGGCCGAGCAGCAGGCGCACGCGTCGCACGTGCGCGCCGCGCAATGGCACGAGCCCGCCCCAGAAGAGGCCGTGGTGCACGATGAGCAGATTGGCACCCGCGCTGATCGCGCCAAGGATCGTGCGCTCGCGCGCATCCACCGCGGCAGCGACCTTTACGATGTCTGCATCGCTGTCGACTTGGATCCCGTTCAGGGCGTTACCGTAGTCGGGGATCTCATCGCTGCGGAGCATTGCATCGAGGTGGCTGGCGATCTCATGCACGTCGGCCATGTAGGGAAATCTCGCGAGAATGAGGGAGGGAGTGATGTGCGATCACCGCGGCCTGCGTGTCACGCACGGTCAACAGCGGTGTGGACAGCCGATGTGGAAAGTAGTGGACAACGTAAATGCCGGCAGCATGGCGCGAGCGTAAGATGCCACCGGCAAAGAACTTGTTCGTATGTGGAAAAATGCGCGACGCAATTCACTTGGAGCTGTTTGTGGATTGCGTCGCGTTCGTCTGATGTGGAACGGGTGAGCGAGTGGCGTCAGGACGCCACGCTCGCCGCGGGGCGATGACTCGAGTCGGCTCGCGCAGGGGTTTGCACCGCGTCGGTGATGCGGATATGTCCATTGATCGTTCCGCCCTCGACCACGGCGATGGCCTTGGTGCTGATGTCCCCGGTGACGATCGATGTCTCCTGGATCTCAATGCGTTCGGACGCCGCGATCGACCCCTGCACGCGTCCACCGATGACGGCCTCGCGGGTCGTGATGTCACCGTGGACCTCGCCTTGGCGGCCGATGAGCACTTGCCGGCCGGCGCGAATGGCGCCCTCGACACGCCCCTCGATCTTGACGACGCCATCGGTGTCGATGTCGCCGGTGATCTTCATGCCGGCGGCGATGATGGATAGGGTGCCCTCGCCACTGGGAGCGGTTGGCCTGGAGTCGCCGGCGCCGTTGCCGTCTTTAGTGAACATTGCCATGCTGTGATCCTTCCTTCATGAGCGGGGATGGGTCCAGGCTCACACCACCGTGCTTCAGTTCGAAGTGCAGATGCGCGGGCAGTGATGAGGTCGGGCCGCCAGAGAGTGCGATGACGGTGCCGGGCTGGAGAGTGTCACCCTGGGCGACGCGTACGCTATCCAGGTTGCCATACACGGTCTCGTACCCGTCGCGATGTGCAATGCGGAGTAGCGTACCATCGCGGACGTCCGTCCGTATCTCGACGACTACCCCTGCTCCCGCGGCACGAACCGGCGTGCCTTGCGCGACCGCGATGTCCACACCGTCAGCTACCCCCGCGCCGTGAGAGGGGTCGGTGAGAACCGTCCCGTCACTCG
Organism: Gemmatimonadaceae bacterium; assembly: GCA_036565945.1. Classification (GTDB taxonomy): domain Bacteria; phylum Gemmatimonadota; class Gemmatimonadetes; order Gemmatimonadales; family Gemmatimonadaceae; genus JADGGM01. The sequence goes on along the minus strand of DATCXG010000359.1, from coordinate 1,366 downwards.
GGAGCGGCCAGTCGATGACGGCCTCGGTTCCGGCAGGGAGCGCATTCGCGGTGGTGGGGACGCCCAGCATCCGCTGCACTTGGTGGAAACGTCCATCCAGCTCGTTCAGCGCGACCTGAAGCGTGTCGAGTCGCTCCACTTCGCGCTGGAGACTGGTCACGCGCTTGGTGAGCGTGGGGACGCGCGCGGCCTGCGATGCCAGGTAGAACCAACTGATGCTGCCCAGGATGATGAGCACCGCCGCCGTGGAGAGACCGATCTTCAGGTACCGAACCTGTCGCAGGGTGAGGATGATCGTGCGATTGGCGAGTCCACTCTCGCGGTGCACATGAATGATCATCGCCCCCGCGTTGGGCGTGTAGATGTTGCCATAGCCGCGCTTCGGCTTCTCCGGCGTCGCCCCCGTCATTGCTGATCTCGCTTGTGTCCGAGCATGAGATCGAGCACGCGCTCCAGATCGTCGAGCGAGTAGAAGGCGATACGAATGCTTCCGCGGTTCTTGGCGTCAGCGACGAGCTTGACGTCGGTCTGGAAGTGCTGTCGGAGCAGATCTTCAGTTCTACGTGCTTCCGCCTTGTGCCCGCTGGTTGGAGCCGGCTGGGCGTGCCGCGACTTCGGGTGGTCCGGCCGATTCGTGCGCGCGCGATGTTCCACATCGCGAACGGTGAGGTTCTTTGTCACGACCTCGCGCGCGAGCTCGACGATCTGCCGCTCGTCACCGAGTGCAAGCAACGCGCGGGCGTGGCCAAGCGTGAGTTGGGCGTCCTGGACCATGCGGCGCACGGATGCTGGTAAACCTAATAGCCGCAACATGTTAGCTATTGTCGAGCGATCCTTCCCAATGACCTCGGCGACCTGTTGTTGGGTGAGGGAGAACTCGGCGATCAGGCGCTGATAGCCCTCGGCCTCCTCGATCGGATTGAGGTCGGCGCGTTGCAGGTTCTCGACGAGCGCAAGCGTGAGGAGGGTGCGGTCGTCGATCTCCTTGACCACTGCGGGGATCTCGGTCCAGCCAAGGCGCGTGGCGGCGCGGAGTCGGCGTTCGCCGGCGACGAGCTCGTAGCCGCTGTTGGCAGCGGCTCGGCGCACCGTGATCGGCTGCAGGAGCCCGCTTGCGCGGAGACTCGCCTCGAGCTCGGCGAGATCTTCCGGACGAAATTCTTTCCGGGGCTGGTAGGGGTTGGGCCGGATCTGAGCAATGGCGACGTGTCGCAGGGCGCCATGGTCCTGGGTGCCATCGTCAGGTGGTGGCGCCTTGGTGGCAAGAAGTGCTTCGAGGCCGCGTCCGAGCCGCCTGGGCTTTTCGGGGGACATCAGGAGAGTGAGAGGCGGGGAGGATGATAATGACCGTTCCAGCAATGGCGCG
>DATCXG010000345.1:0-2802 GCA_036565945.1 Gemmatimonadaceae bacterium | reverse complement strand
ACAGCGGAGCCGCCTGCGCCTACTGCCACTCTGTCTACCCTCGAACCTACCCCGGCGCTGATTTCGAGGGGGGAAGTTACCGACATCGAAACAGGGCCAATGTGCTTATGTATCAAGCACATTGGCCCTGTGATCGGGACGGCGGGATTTGAACCCGCGACCCCCTGAACCCCATTCAGGTGCGCTACCAGGCTGCGCCACGTCCCGTCCGTAGTCCAACCACGGACGAGCGCTCAATCTACTTCCACCACCACCGCGGTTCAACTCCTTGACCCGGCCCGGTCCAAGTGCGTCGCCAGGCGCCCGTCCTTCCTCCCCAACGCCCGCCCCCTCCGACCCGTCTATATTTAGTACACGCCGGCTCGGGCGCGTCTTCGCGCGCGAATCTCTCCCATATCGCCCGCTGATCCGAAGCTCGTACCAGGCCTCGCGCAAACGGCTCTAGTGCACTTTTCTGCCTACCACATTGCCCGCAGTGGCTTGACCTCTCTCGCGCCATGGCTCAACGTCAAACTTCAGGCGCGTCGCGCCGCAACCGCGCAGCGGCCACTTCTCACACGCATTCCCCATAATCCATGAATATCGCCGTACCTCGTGAGCTCGCTCCCGGCGAGAAGCGTGTAGCGCTGGTCCCGGATGTGGTCGCGCGACTGGTGAAGGATGGCTACTCGGTAGCCGTCGAACAGTGCGCTGGTGAGCGCGCTGGCTTCACCGACGACGCCTTCCGCGCTGCGGGCGCTACTATCGCACCCGACGCGGCGACGCTCTACGCAACCGCCGATGTCGTCATCAAGATCCAGAAGCCCATACTCGCCGCGCAGCTCGGCGCGCATGAGGTCGACCTGCTCCGCCCGGGCTCTTCGCTGATTGCCTTCCTGAACCCGCGCGCCGACGCCGATGTCCTCAGCCGCCTCGCCGCACGAGATGTGAATGCGTTCGCCATGGAACTGGTGCCGCGGATCACCCGCGCCCAGATGATGGATGCGCTCTCCTCGCAGAGCACGGTGGCGGGGTACAAGGCGGCACTACTAGCGGCCAATGCGGTTGGGCGATTCTTCCCGCTCCTCATGACCGCCGCCGGAACGATCCGGCCGTCGAAGGTGCTGGTGATAGGTGCGGGGGTGGCGGGACTCCAGGCGATCGCTACGGCGCGCCGACTGGGTGCGGTGGTAGAAGCGTTCGACACTCGGCCGGTGGTGAAGGAGCAGGTGCAGAGTCTGGGCGCCGCGTTCGTCGAGCTGGACGTGTCGGCGGACGAGGCTCAGGACTCGGGCGGCTACGCCAGGGAGCTGGCGGAAGACCATATCCGGCGTGAGAAGGAGCTGATCCACGAGCATGCCGCGAACGCCGATGCGGTGATCACCACGGCGCTGGTACCTGGTCGACGCGCGCCGGTGCTGATCACGGAGCAGACCGTGAGGGCGATGCGTCCCGGCTCGGCTATCGTCGACCTCGCCGCCGAGCAGGGTGGCAATTGTGAGATGACTGTGCCGGGCGAGACTGTCGTGCGACATGGGGTGACGATCGTTGCTCCGCTGCACCTGCCGAGCGACTTGGCGCACGACGCGAGCCAGATGTACGCGCGCAATGTCACCGCACTCCTCAAGCACCTCACGCCGGATGGCAAGCTCGCCCTCGACCTCTCGGACGAGATCACGCGAGCTGTCTGCGTCACGGCGCACGGCGAGGTGTTGCTCGATAACGCGGTGGGATCCGCCGCCGAACCGGCCGCGCCGGCGCAGGAAGCCAAGGTATGAGCCGCGAATCTATACTCGCCGTCTATGTGGTGATTCTCGCGATCTTCACCGGTTTCGAGGTGATCTCGCGCGTTCCATCCATTCTGCACACGCCGCTCATGTCGGCTACGAACGCCATCCACGGTATCGTACTCCTCGGCGCCATCATCGTGCTGGGGGCCGCCGACACGCCGCTCTTCCGCGTGCTCGGCTTCGTAGCGGTGGTGCTCGGCGCGGCGAATGTGTTCGGAGGATTCGTAGTAACCGACAGGATGCTCGAGATGTTCAAGAAGAAGAAGGAGGACTCGAAATGATGCTCGGAACTGTTGACAGCATCATCGAAGTCTCCTACCTCGTCGCCTCCGTTCTCCTCATAATCGGGCTCAAACGACTCAGCTCACCGGCCACCGCGCGCTCGGGGAATGGGCTCGCGGCCGTGGGCGTGGCACTCGCGCTGGTGGCCACTCTGTTCAACCGCGGAGTGGTATCGTACTGGGAGATACTGGTGGGCGTCGCCATCGGCGCCGGGATCGGTATCTACTTCGGTCGCACTGTGCAGATGACGGCGATGCCGCAGATGGTGGGCCTGCTGAATGGATTGGGCGGCGGCACGGCGGCACTGGTCTCGCTCTCGGAGTACATGCACCTGGCGGGTGAGGCGGCGCCGGTGGGCGCCGGGGAATCTCTCTCGGTAGCTCTCGGCACCACCATCGGCGCGGTGTCGTTCACGGGAAGCGTCATCGCTTTCGCGAAGCTGCAGGAATTGCTCTCCGGAAAGCCCTTCCAGTTTCCGTTGCAACGGTTTCTAAACCTGCTCCTTGCGATCGCGATCGCGATGCTCGGCGCGATGCTGGTAACCGGGACTGGCGGCACCGCGGTGTTGTGGGGGATCCTGGCGCTGGCGCTGGTGCTCGGCGCGCTCCTGGTGCTGCCCATCGGCGGCGGCGACATGCCGGTGGTGATCTCGACTCTCAACGCGCTCACGGGGATGGCGGCGGCACTCACAGGCTTCGTGCTGCACAACCAGATGCTGGTGGTGGCGGGCATCCTGGTGGGAGCATCGGGA
>DATCXG010000108.1:0-3559 GCA_036565945.1 Gemmatimonadaceae bacterium | reverse complement strand
AGGGCGTGGACTTCCCATTTCCCGGCTACCTGGAGAACATTGTCCGCCAGATCGCGCTGCGCTTCAAACCGCCGGGGAACACTGCGGCCAGCGCCGAAGTAGTGTTCCTGGTACATCGCGACGGCTCGGTCTCCGGCTTTCGCTTCCTCACCCGTTCCGGCAACTTCGCCTTCGATCTCGAGGCGCAGGGTGCAGTGGATCAGGCCGCGCAGGTGAAGGCATTCGGCCCCCTTCCAACCGGGTTCTCCGACGACGTATTGCCCGTCATCTTCAGCTTCGACCCCCGAGTGCTACGTTAGATGTCTCTCACAAAGTTGGCCGCCGCGGCGGCGATCCTCATCTTCGCCGCCATCCCGGCGCACGCGCAGGACACCACGAGCCAGCGCGGAGTCCGCATCGGGCTCACGTACCGCCCCGGGACCAAGCCCGGCGTCGTGGTCCTCCCGATCGCTGGCGCGGGCGGCGACAGCGCGCGAGCGATACTCGCACGCGATCTCGACTTCGGCGACCGTATCGAGGTGATCGATGGGAGCGGCGTCTCCCAGCCGGCTGGGAGCAACGGCTCAGTGAGCTACGGCATCTGGAAGTCGCTCGGTGCCGCCGCGCTCGTGCAGGTCACACTCATGCCTTCGCTCGCGCGCGTGGCGGTACACGATGTCACCGCGAAGAAGGTGGCTCAGTCTCGTGATTTCCCGATTTCCCCGGATGCGGAAAGCGCAGCGTGGCGCATGGACATCCACGGCATCTCCGACGAGATCGAGCGGTGGATAACCGGTGTTCGCGGAGTCGCGCGCACGCGCATCCTGTACGTGAGAGGTGGGAGAGTGTACGTTGTAGACAGCGATGGCCACGGCGAGCATGCCGTCACTACGTCCGGAAGTGCCATGGCCCCCACCTGGCATCCAGACGGGCATCACGTCGCCTACAGCCAGCTCGGGACGAGGGGTTGGAACGTGGAAGTGCTCGACCTCTTCGGCGGAGGGGCGCGACCCGTCACCGCGACCTCTGGTGGGCTGAACACGACTCCCACTTTTTCACCTGACGGCCAGTGGCTCGTCTACGCTCATGGGGCGGAGAACGGGACCGATCTCTACGCAGTGCAAGCCTTCACCGGTGGCGCGGCTCGCCGCATCACGCTGGGTAGGGGGACGGACAACGTCTCGCCCACTTTCAGCCCGGATGGCCGGCGCCTCGCTTTCACTTCGGGCCGCTCGGGACACCCGGAGGTCTATACCGCCGACTTCGATGGGTCGAACATGGAGTTGCTGACCCCGTTCAACTTCGGAGACCAGAACTACCGCTCGAACCCTGACTGGTCTCCTGACGGCAGATCGATCGTATTTCAATCGCAGCTCGATGGTCTCTTTCAGATCATGACCATCAACCTTCGTGACAGGAGCATCAAGCAGCTCACCAGCGAGGGCGCAAACGAGGATCCGTCGTGGGCACCGGATGGCAGACACGTGGTGTTCACGTCGACCCGCACGGGAGTCAAGCAGCTGTTCGTCCTGGATACCGAATCGGGACGTGCGCGGCAGCTCACGCACAGCTCGGGCTCCCGGCTCAGCGCGTGGTCGCGATACCTGGACCGCGTGCAGTAGCACCAGAAGCAACCTTCCAGCTCTTCCACCCAACCAACACCGGAGACCGAAATGACTGGCAAGACCCGCGTCGCCCCGGCCCTGCTCCTCGCCGTAGCCGCTATCGCGGCCTGCGGCAAGAAGCCGGAGACCGCCCCGGCCCCCGCGCCCGTGCCCGTTAATCAGGACAGCATCGACGCGGCCAGAGCCCGCGCGGATTCCATAGCCGCCGCAGAAGCGGCCCGTCGTGACTCGATCGCGAAGGCCCAGGCCGAGGCAGATCGACTGCGGGCCGAGCATCAGGCTGCCCTGGCTACGCTCACGGCGCCGATCTACTTCGAGTACGACAGCGACGCGCTGAGCGCGGAGGCCAGCTCAGCGCTCGATGCCAAGCTGGGCATCCTCAACGCCAACCCGGATACGCGCGTCCGCATCGCCGGCAACACCGACGAGCGTGGCTCGGATGAGTACAACCTCGCCCTCGGTCAGCGCCGCGCGGCGCAGGCCAAGCGCTATCTGACCCAGCGTGGCGTGGCCGATTCGCGTATCGACATCATCAGCTACGGCGAGGAGCGCCCGGCTGCCGATGGTCACGATGAATCTGCATGGTCACAGAACCGCCGCGATGGCTTCGAGGTCACCAGCGGTGGCGAACAGCTGAAGGCGGCCAGATGAAGACTGCGCTTCGGCGCCTCGCCCCGGTCGCGCTGCTGGCGACCGGGGCGTGCTTCGCCACCCGGGAAGATGTGCAGCTCCTGCGGAACGACATGGCGGGAATGCGCGCCGAGGCGGCCCACGCCGACACTGCCCAGCAGAGAGAGTTCAATCAGGTGATCGCCGCGCTCGGCGTGGTCCAGGACTCGCTCGGGCTTCTCAGCTCCCGAATGCTGAAGATGCAGGGTGACGTTCGCGGCGACCTTTACAGCATGGGGCAGCAGCTGATCCAGATCCAGGAGCTCACCGGCCAGAGCCAGCGCCGGTTGCAGGAGCTGCGTTCCTCGCTGGACCAGCGAAATCAGAACATTCTGCAACCCGACAGCGCGATGCGAGTGCCCGACAGCACCGGCGCAGCCGTCCCGGCGGGAGGTCCCGGCCCGAACGAGATCTTCGAGCTCTCGCTCGACCAGCTGCGCCGGGGGAGCTCCGGAGCGGCAATAACGGGCTTTCAGACTCTTCTCCAGCAGTATCCTACCGCCGATATTGCGCCTGACGCACAGTTTTATCTTGGTGAAGCGTATCGGGCCGATGGCAAGGCGGCCGAGGCCGACTCGGCATATACGGTGGTGGTGGAGAAGTACCCTGACTCGCAGCGCGCGCCGACGGCGTTGTACAAGCGCGCGTTGTACATGGAAAGTCAGGGGAACCTCACTGGAGCGCGTGCCGCGCTCAATCGGCTCATCCAGAAGTACCCGCGATCGGATGAAGCCGGCCTCGCGCGCGACCACCTGCGCTCGATGAAATAGAGGTAGGCGGCACCCGGGAGGTTGACAAAGCAGATGGTGGAGCACGAAAGCAACGAGATGCCGTTCCTCGATCACCTCGAGGAGCTGCGTTGGCGCATCATCTGGTCGCTAGTCGCCCTCGTCGTTGCGGTGGGGGCGGCGTTCGCCGCGCTGATGAAGATCGACGTGATCGGCATCCTCGAGAGGCCGATCTCGCCGTATCTGCAGGGTGGGAAACTGGTATTCACTCACCCCGGCGATGCGTTTTCCATAGTTCTGAACGCCGCCGTGGTGCTCGGCATCGTAATCGCGCTGCCGATCATACTCTACCAGATCTGGGCATTCGTCTCGCCGGCGCTCCATCGCAACGAGAAGAAGGTGGTGGTCCCTCTCTTTTTCTTCGCGACCTTCCTGTTCCTGGCCGGGGTGGCGCTGGCCTTCTTCGTCGTACTCCCGCTGGCGGTCGAGTGGCTGATGGGCTTCCAGACCCAGGCGCTGGAGCCCATGATCACGGCCTCGGATTACTTCAGCTTCGCC
>DATCXG010000341.1:0-3798 GCA_036565945.1 Gemmatimonadaceae bacterium | reverse complement strand
CCGTAGAGGATGGGCACCGCGGCAGCCTTGTCGCCGATCGTCTCGCGCAGGACGCGTCGGATGGCGGTGTGCACCGCCGTGGCATCTTCGGGGCGAGCCGTACGCCCGGTGCCGATCGCCCAGACGGGTTCGTACGCGATCATCATCTCCGCCACGTGAGCGGGATCCAGCCGGCTGATCCCGGTGCGCAACTGCCGCAGTACGATGCTCTGCGTGGCGTTACGCTCGTGCTCGTCGAGGCGCTCACCCACGCAGAGCATTGGCGTGAGGCCCGCCTTGCAGGCGGCGGCGCACTTACGTGCGGTTACTTCGTCGGTCTCGCCGAATAGATGGCGGCGCTCCGAGTGGCCCACCAGCGCGATACTCGCACCGGCGTCGCGTGCCATCACGGGAGAATTCTCACCGGTGAACGCGCCGCGCTCCTCCCAGTAGATGTTCTGCACTCCCGTGAGGATCTCGGGGCGCTCGCGCAGCGCGAATCCCGCCACCGCCAGCGATACCGCTGTGGGGAAGAAGATCAGCGTACGATCGGTGGCTGGTTCGAACTGGGTGAGGAACCGCTGCAGATATGCGCGCGAGTCCTGGGGGCCGAGGTTCATCTTCCAGTTCGCCGCGAAGACTGGTCGTACCGTCACGCACTCCTCCGATCAAGGGCTGCCACGCCGGGAAGCACCTTTCCTTCGAGAAATTCGAGCGACGCACCGCCTCCGGTCGAGACGTGGCTGACGCTCCGAGAGAGTCCCATCTCCTGCATCGCGGCCGCCGAATCGCCACCGCCGACTATCGTGGTGGCGCCTGCCGCGGTGGCGCGCGTCATTGCCTCAGCGACCGATCGCGTGGCCGCGTCGAACGGCGGTCTCTCGAAGACCCCCATGGGTCCGTTCCAGACGACGGTGCGAGCCGCCTCGATCTCGCGCGCGAAGTGCTCCGCGGCGCGCGGACCGATATCGAAGACCGCTTCCGCCGTCGGGATCGCTCCGCGAGGCACCGCGTGTGATCTGTCCGGCTCATCGAGCGATGGTGCGACCACCACATCCTCGGGGAGAACGAGCTTCCCCGCTCCCTCGGCGAGGAGTGTCCTGGCCATCTCGACGCGATCGGCCTCGACGAGTGACTTGCCGGTTTCCAATCCCATCGCGCGGAAGAACGTACACGCCATGGCGCCACCTATCAGCAGGTGGTCCACCTTGGGGAGCAGATTGGAGATCACGTCGATCTTTCCTGAGATCTTGGCGCCGCCGAGCACTGCGACGAATGGGCGCGCCGGGCTGTCCAGAGCCTCACCCAGATAGCGCAACTCGCTCTCCATCAGCAACCCCGCCACGGCAGGGTGCAGGTGATGCGCTACTCCCTCCGTGGATGCGTGGGCGCGATGTGCGGAGCCGAACGCATCGTTGACGTAGAAGTCGCCGAGCTCGCTCAACCTGCTTGCGAGGGTCGGGTCATTCTTCTCCTCGCCCGGCAGGAAGCGCGTATTCTCGAGGAGCAGGACGGTGCCTGGATGGGAGGAGCGCGTGGCCTCGAGCGCCTCTTCCGAGACGGTGCTTCGTACGAAGGAAACCGGGTGTGAGGTGAGCGTGGCCAGGCGGCGCGCCACCGGCGCCAGGGAGTACCTGGGATCCGGCTCTCCCCGCGGCCGACCCAGGTGCGAGAGCAGCACGACCACGCGCGCACCGCGATCGAGAAGCGCATCGATGGTAGGGAGCGCGGCGCGGATCCGCGTGTCGTCGCCTACCTCGCCGTCATCATCCAGTGGGACGTTGAAGTCCACGCGCACGAGTGCGCGCTTGCCGCGCACCTGTGCGTCGCTGAGATCACGAATCGTGCTCGTTGGCATCGACCGGCCGCGGCTCAGAGCCGCGCGCCCACGAATCGGAGCAGGTCCACGCAACGAGAAGCGTAGCCCCATTCGTTGTCGTACCAGCCGCACACCTTGACCAGGGTGCCGTCGATGACATTGGTGCTACGCGCGTCGAGTATGCACGAGTGCGGGTTTCCGATGTAGTCCACGGATACCAGCGGCTCGTCGGAGTAGGCCAGGAAGCCTGCGAGGGGGCCGGACTGCGAGGCGGCTCGGAAGGCTGCGTTCACCTCGTCGATGCTAGTGGGTCGCTCGACCTCCACCACCAGGTCCGTGAACGATACATCGGGAGTGGGGACGCGAATCGAGATCCCATCGAGTTTCCCCTTCACCTCGGGGATCACGAGCGATGTGGCCTTCGCCGCGCCGGTCGTGGTGGGGATCATGGATACGGCGGCCGCACGGGCCCGACGGAGATCCTTGTGTGGCAGGTCGAGGATCTGCTGGTCGTTGGTGTAGCTGTGCACCGTCGTCATGGAGCCGTGCTTGAAGCCGAACGAATCCATGACGACCTTCACCATCGGCACGAGGCAATTCGTGGTGCACGAGGCGTTGGAGATGATGGTGTGGCTGGCCGCATCGTACTTGTCGCTGTTGACGCCCATCACCACAGTGATGTCCTCGCCCTTGCCGGGAGCAGAGATGATCACCTTCCTGGCGCCGGCGGTGATGTGTTTGCACGCATCCTCGGCCTTGGTGAAGCGCCCGGTTGATTCGAGTACCAGGTCGACCCCCAGATCCTTCCAGGGCAGCGCGGCGGGGTCCCTCTCCGACAATACTCTGACCTCATCGCCGTCGATGGTGATGATTCCATCGCCCTGCGATACGTCACCCTCGAAGGTACGATGGACCGAGTCGTACTTGAACAGATGGGCGAGCGTGGCTGTGTCGGTCAGATCGTTGACCGCGACGAAATCCAGGTCGGCTACCCCCTGCTCCCTGGCTGCCCGCACCACCTGCCGGCCTATGCGCCCGAAGCCGTTGATTCCCACGCGAATGGCCATGTTTCTGTTCCATGTTAGAGGTCAGGTACGGTCGCCGGAGGCCGGCGCCCGTCCGAAGGTTACGATACTCACTACGCGCGCTCCGGCGTCGAACAGTTCGGTCGCACACTCTGTGAGGGTAGCACCTGTGGTGACGACGTCGTCCACCAGCACGAGGTGCGTGCCTCGCAGCCGCGCGGCGGCCGCATCTGGAGCACGAAACGCACCGGAAACGTTGCCCCTCCTCTCGTCCGGTGTCAACCGCGTTTGTGTTCGCGTCGCGCGCTGGCGTACGAGACAGTCGTCCCACACCGGAATCTTCCAGCGCGTGGACAGTGCGTGAGCGAGGAGGGCACTCTGGTTGTAGCCACGCTCGCGCTCGCGTACCCGAGCGAGCGGCACCGGTACGAGTGCCGAGCGTTCGCGGAGCACATCGCGGGGCCACGAGAGCCGTGCCATGCGTTCGGCCATGGCGCCTGCCACGGCGGTCCAACCGTCGTATTTGAGAGCGTGCACTATTCCCCCCGCTGTATGGCCCGGGATCCAGCATACCGAGCGCGCCGCGCGAACGAAGGGGGGAAGCAACTGGCACCACGTACATTCAGCGCGGCGCAGAGGATGGCCGCAGCGCTCGCAGCGGGGGTGTTGCAGTTGGTGGACGCGCGCCCAACATGCGCCGCACACGGGTCCGGCATCGCCGGCATCGAGCAGGCGGTGGCATGCTACACAGGCACGCGGCAGTAGGAGACTGAGCAGCGACGCACCGGCAACTCGCGCGGCTGTTGCAGCTGCGGTGGCGGTGATGCTCGGCAGTCGCATCAGGGCCAGCCTGCGGCGCTGGGGTCGCGAACGGCTTCTACTGCGCGCCACATCACGTCGCGCGGAGCGGGCGTCTCGAACCAGCGCTCGAAAGCCAGCGCTCCCTGCTCGACGAGCATCGCGAGACCGTCAGCC
>DATCXG010000325.1:0-7425 GCA_036565945.1 Gemmatimonadaceae bacterium | reverse complement strand
ACAGCGGCCGAATCCGGTGCGACCGCCGGGGTCGAGGCCAGCGCCGCGGCAGCGGAGTCCACCCATTCCTTGATGCTCGTCATGCGCTCCACCAATTCCTCCTGCTCATGCTTCACGGAGTCGGCGCGGGCGACGGTATCGATTCGGGGCACCGGCTCCGGAGGCACCATCGCCGCGGTGAACTGCGCGGGCGCATCGGAAGCCGCCAGAGAGAGCGCCAGTACCAGCACGGGCACCGCAATGGCCGAGGTTGCAAGAATGGCCCGGACGGTATTCACGACTCTCCTCCATTCGCTATGCGGAGTAGCGTACCACGTGGCAGGGCGCATGAAAGGTGCCGCCAATCAGCGCAGGGAGCCACGCAACATGCTCAAGGCTGGGCGATGGTCGCGTGCTCCGGAGGTCCCCAGGCACGCGCGATCGCCGCGCCCATCCGCGCCATCGTGAGTTGCGGCTCACTATCCAGAATCCAACGCTGGTCCGCGTTCTCCCTGGTGAACACACACGCGACCACTCGCGAGCGCAGATAGAGCAGCGCGCATTCCGTGCGAGCCGCGTCCACCGAGCCAGTCTTGTGCGGCGCGCGCACGCCGTCGAGGTAGCGCTGCAACAACGTGTTGTCGCTGTTGTGCTCCAGGATGTCGAGCATCGTGGAATCGGCCGAGGGACTCACCGCCGTGCCGCGAGCCAGCATGACGAACAGCTTCGCCATCTCATCGGGCGTCGAGACTCCGAGTCCATACTTCACGGAGCTGTCCATCGCCACGCTGGAGATGCGTAGGAATGTCTTGGAATGGACCTTCGTGTGGTGGAGGCCCAGCGCCTCCATCTTCTCCCACACCCGGCGAATGATGATCCTGTCGAGCAGCAGGTTGGTGGCGGTGTTATCGCTCTCGGTCGACATGAGCCAGGCAGCGTCGTGCACCGTGATGATCGCGCCGTCGTGCAGATACTGCAGTACTCCAGAGCCCGGAACCTGGTCGATCGAGAGGACCGTGAGCGGATCGTCGAGCGATATCTTCCCCTGCTCCACCAGGTCGTAGAGCGTCACGAGGATCGGGACCTTTATGAGGCTCGCCGTGGGGAAGGTGTCGTCGCCGCGGAGCGAGAGATGCTCGCCCGTGTCGAGGTTGTAGATGCTGTAGCCGACCACACCATGGTGGGCCGATACGATCTCGCCCAGCGTCTGTCGTAGCGAGGCAGTATCCGCCGGCGCAGGCGGGGGCGCCGATTCGCGCTGCGCGCTGGCGCACGCTGGCAACAGGCCCACCACGACGAGCGCCAACCATGAAAGCCGGCGCCTCGCCGAGCGGACCGCTTCACTCATCCGCGAAGTCGTCCGCTCTCTTGCTCGAGACCAGCTCCCGCTCACCGGAGGTGCGGTCGTAGACCGCGAGCACCTTGATCGTCTCGCCCGCGTAGGCGTCGAACGACTTGGTGGTGCCCTTCGAGATGCCGATCTCGTGGCCGTCCTCGAAGCGGAGAATGATGAAGGGATGCTCTCTGTTATCGTACTGTTTGCGGAGCTTCTTCGGCGGAGTTGGCATGAGCTGGGTATGAAGGAGACGGGAAAACAGTGGATGCCAAGTTACAGCAAGGCGGAAAAGCGGACAATGGTCGGACACAGAGCTTCAGGCTTGGCGGAAAACACCGGACGTAGGGTAGCCGGGACTACGCGGTTTCCGTCCAACGTGAAACTCATCAGGGCTAGGTCACCACGCCGGTCCTCGTGAACCCGCGCCACGACCGGCTCTCGAGAATGTCGTCGATCGCAGCCACCACTCCCTCCAGTTCGGTATCACTGGTATAGAAATGCGGTGCCACGCGGATGCCGGCATCCGGGCGGTAGTCCACCAGAATATCGCGCGCCAGAAGCGCCTGGGCCACCTCGTAGCCATGCGGTACATCGAACGCCACCGTGCCGCCGCGTCGTGCAGGGTCGCGCGGGGAACGCACCGTGTGCCCGCGCGACTCGGCCAACTCGATGAGTCGTGATGTCTGTCGCACGCTCTTGGCGCGAATCGCCTCTATCCCCGCCTCGCGCACGATGCGAGGCCCTTCGATCGCGGCGTACAGCGCTGGAATCACCGGTGTACCGTTGAGCCAGCGGAAGGCACCTTCCGCGTACTCCATGGAGGGCTCGAATGCGAAGGGACGTGCGTGCGCCTGCCACCCAGTGAGCGCGGGCTCCAACGTGTCCCGCACCTCGCTCGAAGCGTAGAGGAACGCTCCACCCGGGCCGCCACACAGCCACTTGAGCACCCCGCCCGTCAGGAAGTCCACGCCGGTCTGCTTCACATCAACCGGTATGACACCCACGGAGTGGAACGCATCGAGCGAGACGAGCGCACCAACCTCGTGCGCGCGCCGACAGATGGCATCCACATCCATGATGAACGCCGATCGGAAGAGCACGTGAGAAACCGCCACGAGCCGCGTGCGCTCGTCGATAGCCGCCAGCACTCGGTCAGTGTCGATACCCAGGCCATCGTCGCTCGGGACCACCACGATTCGCGCTCCGAGCCGGCCGCCCAGGCCATCGTACACGTACCGCACCGAGGGAAAATCGAGCCCGGTCATCACCACTGTGTCGCGTGGCGCGGAGTAGTCCAGCGCGGAGAGCACCGTGGCCTGAGCCATCGTGACGTTCGGGAGCATCGCCACCTCACCACGGCCCGCCCCGATGAGCGGTGCTATCTCGTCGCCCACCACCACTGGCATCTCCCACCACCCCTTCGCCCAGGCCCGAACCCCTTGCGCGCCCCACATCGCGGCGTATTCCGCGAGACGTTCGGGGACGGCGCGGGGCATGGCGCCCAGCGAGTTAGATACCAGGTACGTCGAGCGCTCCAGGATCGGGAACTGGGTGCGAAAGCGCAGGAGGGAGTCGGACATTCCGAGAGAGATACGGTCGTGCGCTATTTCACGGTAGAGGCTCTTCCACACCAGCCGTCCGGGCGCCCCGTTGGCCGGCCGCTGATGCTGGAGTTCGCCGCCGCCGGATCAGGAATAGCAGCGCGGCCGCCGCCAGCACCGCGGAGACTACCGCGAGCTCGCGTACGGTAGCGTGGGAGAGGAGCCAGAGGATGACGATGGCGGCCAGGATCGGCACGACCGGTCCTCCGGGAACGCGGAATGGAGCTCCATCCTCCCGTACGTTGCGACGGCGAAGCTCCAGCGCTGCCATGCAGCAGAGCAGGTAGAGAGTGAGAACGGCCACATTGGCGAGGATCGCGAGCTTGGCGAATCCGCTACTGATCGCCAGCGCACAGGCGATGGCCGCCTGAAGCATGATCGCTACATGCGGGGTACGGTAGCGTGGATGGATCGACGCCAGCTGCGGCGAGAAGACTGGAATGAGGCCATCGCGACCGAAGGCATAGAGCGCACGCGGTGTGGCGAGGGTCATCCCACTCACGTGACCGAACATGGAGATCACCGCCCCGGCCGCGACGATCGCTCCGCCCACCGGGCCGGCGATCTGGGCCGCGGCCGCCGCGAGAGGAGCATCGACTGCCGCCGCCAGCGCCTCGACGCCCAGCACGCGCTGAGCCACGAGTTGCAGTGCCACATAGAGCAGGGTCACCGATACCATGGCAATCGCCAACGCGCGCGGCACCGTGCGCGCCGGGTTCCGCACCTCGCCGCTCGGCACCAGGGCGCTCTCCACGCCCGCAAAGGCGAAGATGAGGACGATCGCCGTGCGACCCAACCCCTCCGTCCCCAGAGCGGCCGGAGCGCCAACCGCGGCTGGCGCCGGCGCCATGGCACTCGCGGCAAACGCGCCGGCGGCCACGAGCAGGAGTAGCGGCAACAGCTTGGCCACCGTCACGATCTCGATGAGCCGGGTCCCCTGGCGCACTCCGCGCACGTTGACCATAGCCAGTAGCGCGAACACCGTGACGAGCAGGAGTGCTCGTGGGAGGGGTTCGTCGAATGCGCTCCAGAACACCGCCGCCGAACCCGCGAGAGCGCTCGCCACAGCGGCCGTCGCGAACGAGCCCAGGAGCCAGAGCAGCACGCCGGCCAGAAACCCGACGAACGGTCCGAAGGCCACTTCCACATAAGCGTACGGCCCGCCAGTGAGCGAGACCCGGCTCCCCGCCTCCGCAAAGCAGAGCACGATCAGCCCCATGGCGAGCGCGCACACCACGTATGCCAGCGGCGCACGCACACCCATACCGGCTGCCACCACCGCGGGCAACACGAAGATCCCGCCACCGATCATGACGTTGAATGTCGTGGCAGCGAGCCCTCGAACACCGAGGGCTCGGACTAGTTGTGGCTCACCGGAGCGAGCTGCGTCCTGGGTTGGCATGACGCGATGTAAACGGAACGCCAACGGGGCGCCAGTCGTCTACTGGATATGGTACCTTCCTTGCTCTCCTGCCCCCGCCATCAGTCGCGCTGACAGGCTTAGCCAGTCGCGCGACGATGCGCGATGCCAACACGTACGTGAACCATCACAGAGAGAAAGCGGCATGCACTTCAACTGGATAGCCGCCGCGGCGCTGGCCGCGGCTTTCCTGGGCGCCCCGGATGCGCGGGCGCAGCTCGCCGATATTTCGACCCCCACCCCCGTCGCGCAGCACGAGGCCTCCTCCCAGACAGCAATTTCTCCGGCCTTCGCCGATCGCGGCCCCACCATGGGCGCAGCAGCTATCTCGCCACGCCTCGATGTGGCCGGCCAGCGTGAAGCGGCAGCGCTGGCCGCCCAGGGGCGGCCATTTGGACGTAGCCAGACGCTGATGATCATCGGTGGCGCCACCTTCCTTGCTGGTGCGATCATAGGCGACGATGCCGGAACAGTGATGATGGTTGCTGGCGCCGGCGTTGGGCTCTACGGTCTCTACCTCTACCTCCAGCAGCCCTCGGCCACCAGCGCTCGCTCCATGGGCGTGGGTTACAGCCTCGCAGTGAACCACTGAGCACGCCCTCCAATCGCGAGGAGGTTGACGCTGGAACAGTGGTGCTCGCCAGAGCGTAATACCTGATGGACACGGCGCCCTCCACCGCGAGGTTGGGAGGGCGCCGGTCGCGCAGCCTCGGCACGCAAGGCAAACGCAACCCAGGCTGCGCCAGAGTCGTCCTCAACGGGGACGGCGCACGCCGAACTGTTCCAGCCGTGCCACGGGTGGAGAGACTGCGACATGCTACCGAGTGCTCTGATGCAGAAGATCCCTCGACGGACGGCCCTGGTACTCGGAGGCGGCGGGCTCAAGGGCTTTGCCCACATTGGCGTGATGCGTGCGCTCGAGGAGCGCGGCATCACGCCGAGCGTGTATGCCGGGACGAGCATCGGTGCGTTGCTCGCCGCTGCCAGAGTGGGCGGAATGAGCGTGGGCGATATGGCCGACCGCGCTCTTGCGCTGCGCAGGCGCGACCTGTTCCGGATCAACCATATGGGGATGCTTCTGGAGAGGATGCACTCCCCCTCCCTCTACCTCGAGGAACACTTGCGCGAGCTCTGCGCGAGCGTATGCCCCGATGGCACCTTCGACGATCTGCCCACCCCCCTGCTCGTCAATACCGTGGACGTGGAGCGCGGGACACGGCTGGTGTGGGGACTACCGGGACTGCGCGACGTGTCGGTGGTGGACGCCGTGTACGCATCGTGCGCACTTCCCGGCTTCTTCCCGCCGGGCCGCATCCACGGACGCACGTGCATCGACGGCGGCACGATAGACAATCTCCCGGCCGTGATCGCCGCCCTGGGAATGGACGCGGTGATCGCGGTGGACGTGGGCAGCTCCGAGCTGGCACCGATGAGCGACATCGCCTCGCAGGGCTTCGCGACCATCTACATGCGCGCGGCCACGGTCATGATGCATGCCCTCCAGCAGCGTGCACTCACCGAATGGAAGGGGCCGCCCATGCTGCTGCTCCGTCCGCAAGTGGGCCATCATCACTGGTTCAGCTTCACCCACACCGCCGACATCATCGAAGCAGGCTACGTGGCGGCCTCCCAGGCGTTCGATCAGATGGGCGACGTGCTGCATGGTCCGAGCGGTGTGTATCCGCGGCGGCTGGTGGAGGCCTCGGTGAACACCTCCAGATGCATCGGCTGCGGGATCTGCGTGGCGCTCGCGCCGCGGATAATGGCCATGGGAAACGACGGCAAGGCGTACGTCAGAAAATCGCCGCTCGAATGGTCTCCCGCCGATGGCGCCTTCGTGCAGGAGTGCCCGACCGAGGCGATCACCGTCCAATCGCTGGACGGAGCCCTGCGAACCACGCGGCCGGTGACGGAGCCCACGCTCGACGCAGCCGACGACTGAGGCGCGTCCCGCGCCTCGTTGACGCGCACGTCCGGATCCCCACTACATGGGGACGGTCAGTACAATCCGAACGACGATGGTCCCTCCTGGCATGGCCCGCCGCACTCGTCACCCAGGCAGCTCTATTCGACCGGAAGCTCCTTCGCTTCCACGATACGCGTGAAGGGGAGGCCGGCAGTCTCGTTCACCGCTCTCACGGTCGCCACGTCAGGGGCTTCGAAGATACACATGCAATGCCCCTCCGCTGGGACGAAGGTGGACCGCACGTAGCGCACCGGCCGCCCTGCCGCGGTAAAATCACGACTGGTCTCTACCACCGCGCGGCGCGCGACGGCAAGTTGCGCCAGAGTGATTCCCGGTAAATCGCGATCCGCCAGGTATACAGGCATCTTCAACCTCCGATCGAGTGCCGCGACCCTCTCCTCCGTTATTGCTCCGCCCAGCACCACGACGCCGATCAGGCAAGGGATGGGTGAGAAGCAGCTGAGATTCGAACATTACGCCCACATCAGTAACCCACAAGAGGAAGCTAGATGAAGCAACTGGTGAATTCGTTCTTCCGCGGTCTCATCGTCGTGGGCCCGCTGGCGGTCACGCTCTACGTGTGCTGGGCAGTATTCAGCATGATCGATCAGTGGCTCGGACTCCCGATTCCGGGCGCCGGCTTCGTGCTCACGATCGTGCTCATCACGCTCGTAGGGTTTCTGGCCACGAACCTCGTCACCAAGAGCGCGGTGTCGCTGGTGGAGCGCGTGATGATACGACTACCACTTCTCCGCCTCCTCTACAGCTCCACGAAAGATCTGCTCGACGCCTTCGTGGGCGAGAAGCGGCGGTTCGATAGACCAGTGCTGGTGGCGATCACGCCCGGCGGCGATGCACGCGTGCTGGGATTCGTCACGCGCGATTCACTTCCCGGTCTGGGTCTCGAGGGCCATGTGGCGGTGTACATCCCGCAGTCGTATGGCTGGGCGGGGAACGTGGTCATCTTCGCGGCCGCGAACGTTACGCCGGTCCGGGCCGACAGTTCCGAGGTGATGGCGTTCGTGGTGTCTGGTGGTGTGTCGGGGATCGGAAGAAGTGTCTGAGTGGAAGCAGATGCGCGACCGACTCGATCCACGAGGCGGCTCACGACTCTCGCTGGCGC
>DATCXG010000323.1:0-4993 GCA_036565945.1 Gemmatimonadaceae bacterium | reverse complement strand
GTAGCCGTGTGCCTCTCCCGCTGGACCTCCCCGTCTCCCACCGGAAAGTCACCGTCCTGCTCGACCTGCCGGATGACCCGGAGGTGCTCTGGAAGCTGCTCGATGCCAAGGTACGCAGCCAGGTGCGGCGCCCGCGCAAGGAGGGTGTCACGGTGCGCTTCGGACCCGATCAGGTAGCGCCCTTCTTCGAGGTCTTCGCGCGTCACATGCGCGACCTGGGTACCCCCACTCAGCCGCGGCAACTTTTTCAGGTGATCTCCGATGTGTTCGGCGAGGATGTCTGGTTTGGCTGCGCGTATCTGGGCGAACGGCCGGTGGCTTGCGGCTGCGGATTCCGGTGGGGACACGAATTCGAGATGACCTGGGCTTCGTCTCTGGTCGAGCTCAAGCGGATCGCGCCGAACATGCTCCTGTACTGGAGCTTCATGGAGCGGGCGATCGGCCAGGGCGTTACGCTCTTCAACTTCGGACGCTGCACGCCGGGCTCTGGGACGCATCGCTTCAAGCTGCAGTGGGGGGCTCGCGACGAACAGCTCTGGTGGTACGCTCGCTCGGCCGATGGGGATTCCGTAGCCTCTACTCCATCGCCCCACGACTCGAGCTACGCCTGGGGACCGCGGGTATGGAAGCACCTGCCAACCACTCTGGCCACAGCGCTGGGCCCCCGGATCGTGCGCTACATACCATGATCGGGCGGCGCCAGCTACCAGTTGCCTCGCGCGTGGCGCCCGGGGCGATTGGTCGGGCGGTACTGGCGGCGCTCAGCCCCGATAGCGAGCTGCAGGGCAGTGTCGTGCGAGTGTTGCGCAGCATGTACGGCGCGCGCAGAATCGCCCTCACCGATAGCGGTACTTCGGCCCTGGTGGCGGCGCTCCGCCTGACGGTGGGGGAGGGTGGGAGCGTAGCCTTCCCGGGCTACGCCTGTGTGGATCTGGCAGCCGCGGCGCGTTTCGCCGGGGTGAAGGTGCGTCTGTACGACATTGACCCGCACACCCTGAGCCCCGACCTCGATTCCCTTGCTGCGGCAATGCACCGTGGGGTCGGCGCGGTCGTGATTGCCCATCTGTATGGGTTCCCGGCCGATGTCCGAGCGGCGTCGGAGTTGGCGGCGGCTGCCGGGATCCCCATTATCGAGGATGCCGCACAGGGCGCGGGTGGAACGATGGACGGCCGATTGCTCGGCTCTTTCGGCGCGCTCTCCATTCTGAGCTTCGGCAGGGGCAAGGGAACCACGGGCGGGAGCGGCGGCGCCCTGCTCTGCCACGATGCCGCGTTCGGCGACGCCGTGTCGGAGGCCAGACGCGCTCTCGGATCGCCGCTTCGCGGCTGGCGCGATCTGTTCAGAGCATCTGCTCAATGGTTGTTGGGGCGTCCAGCGTTGTACGGGCTCCCGTCATCGATCCCCGCCTTGCGGCTGGGTGAGATGGTGTATCATCCGGCGCACGAGCCGCGCTCTCTCTCGACGGCGGCCGCGGCGCTCGTGCGTGAGGCGCTGGATGCGGCGCCACACGACGTCGCGCTGCGGCGCCACAATGCGGCTGCGCTGGACATGGCGGCGGCTGAGGGGGCCGACATCAACTCGATCGCCTCGCTCCCTGGCGCGGAGAGTGGCTATCTACGGTTCCCAGTTCTGGATCGTGGCTCGCGTGTAGAACAGCCGGGACTGGGGATCCTGCGTGGCTATCCGCTTACACTTCACGAGCAGGCGGAGCTACGCCCGTGCCTGGTGCCTGGAGAGCCCTCCACGCCCGGTGCGTCGGAGCTCGCGCGCACGCTGTTCACTCTGCCAACGCACTACATGGTGAGGCCGAGCGACATCAAGGTCATGATGGAGTGGCTGCGGGTGCCCACGCACTTATTTCTCCCGGCGCCGGCGCCAGCGCACCAGCCTCGGGCCGCTCGATCGCACTGACCATCCACGGAGGCTACCGCGAATGACTGCGTCGGAGATGCTGGGTACGACACCGGAGTTGATGGGGCCACTCGTGGGTGAGTACCGAGCGCCGCTGGCGCTGCGGAAGCTGCGTGTCCTCTATGTATGGGATGCGGACTACCCCTGGGATGTACGCGCCGAGAAGATCTGCGCTACTCTCGCGAGCGCGGGGCACGATGTTCACATCGCAGCGCGCAACGTGCGGCGCGGCCCGTCGGTGGAGCGACTGCCTGAAGGGACGGTGCACAGGATGCCGCCCTGGCGGTTCGTCGGACGCGGGTTGGACGCCGCGCTAGGGTTCCCGGCCTTCTTCAACCCGCGCTGGCTTTCCCTGCTCAATCGGACGGTGCGCAGTGTGCGCCCCGACGTGGTGGTATGCCGCGATATCCCTCTGTCGCCTACAGCACTGTGGGCTGGGCGGCGCAATGGTGTCCCTGTGGTGCTCGACATCGCGGAGAACTATCCAGCGATGCTGCAGATGGTCTTCGACGCCGGGAGGCAGGGGCCAGCCGATTATCTGGTGCGGAATCCGGCTGCTGCAGCGATGGTGGAGCGCTACAGCTTGTCGCGTGCGGAGCGCGTGATCGTAGTGGTCGAGGAGATGGCGGAGCGACTCGTGAGGATGGGGATTCCGGCGGATCGGATAGATGTGGTCTCCAATACTCCGCCACGCTCGCGCGCGGATGCCGTGTGCCAGCGCCCGCGCAAGCCAGCCGGGGAACCACTCGGCCTCGTCTACCTGGGTCTCCTCGAGGTGCCGCGAGGGCTGCTGGAGTTGGTGGACGCCGTAGCCATCTTGAGGAAGAGCGACTGCCCGGTGCGGTTGACCGTGATCGGGAAGGGCAGGGATGCGGCGCTCTTCCAGGAGCGCGCCCGAGCGCACCAGCTCACGGACGCCGAGATCAACTTCCTGGGTTACGTGGATCGGGAGACGGCGATGGCGGCTGTCGAGAGCGCGGACATTGGCGTGTTGCCGCATCACGTGAACGAGCAATGGAACACGAGCATCCCCAATAAGCTGTTCGATTACATGGCGGTCAGCCTTCCGGTGGTCAGCTCCAATCCAGGCCCGTTCGAGCGGATCATGCGTGAAACCGATGCTGGGGAAGTGTTCGAGGCCGGGAATGCCTCATCACTGGCGGACGCCATCCGCCGGCTGTCATCCCCGGCCGCTCGGGAGCGACACGGGGCGGCAGGGAGGCGGGCGATTCTGGAGCGGTACAATTGGGAGCGCGATGCTGGAATACTGATGCGAGGGCTCGACCAGGCCGCCAGTTCGTCGATAGGGTAACCCGCACCGCTGGCACATTCCTTTCTGCTGGCGCTAATTCACGAGCATGGAGAGGAATGCCAGGGCTGGCACCCGAGCCATCACGAAACGCCAGTCACTAGCGAGGATTCCCGTCAAGCCATGCGCCTATCTAGCGGTTGGTACGCTCGGTAGGCTTGACGTGAGACAGCTCATCCCGGCCCTGGGCTTGCTTGCGGACGAGATGCTATGGGACTGATCGGTGGCGCCGTGGCGCAGAAATTTCTCGCGCACTATGGACAGCGGTTGGGCGCTGGCAGGATGGATGGTGGGGCATATCAGGGCCGGAGCAAGATCGAAACGCTGTTAGGTCCGGAGATCTGGGATGCGGTTCGTGGCAAGACAGTTCTGGACTTCGGATGCGGGCAGGGCACGGAAGCGATCGACATGGCGCGTCACGGCGCTGGACACGTGATCGGGCTCGACATCCGCGAAGAACCGCTCGCCATCGCACGGCGCCTTGCCCACGAGTCCGGTGTCAGTGACCGATGCACGTTCGCGACGGCAACGAATGAGCGAGTGGATGTGATCGTGGCGTTGGACTCCTTCGAGCACTTCGCCGATCCCGCCGCCGTCCTCCGCACGATGCACGACCTCCTGGTACCCGATGGGCTGGTGCTGGTCTCGTTCGGCCCCACCTGGTATCACCCGTTGGGCGGGCACTTGTTCAGTGTCTTCCCCTGGGCGCATCTCATCTTCACCGAGCGCGCGCTCATCCAGTGGCGCTCGGGCTTCAAGGCGGATGGTGCCACGAGATTTAACGAGGTGGACGGCGGGCTCAACCAGATGAGCATCCGGCGCTTCCGGAGGCTTGTGCGTGAGAGCCCGCTCACATTTGCCTCGTTTGAAGCGCGGCCGATTCGCCAGCTGCGCTGGCTCGCTAATCCATGGACTCGCGAGTTCACGACGGCGACCGTGCGGTGTTCGCTGGTCGCGAGAGCCTCCCGCGACGGGGCATCTCACGACTCCCGCACTTCCTGACTGTGCGTCCAGTCAGTGACCACCGATTCGACGCCTCAGGTGGTTTCGCTGTCGCGGTCGTTTCCGCATGTTGTTCCTGTCTTCCGCAAATTCGTAGATCGGTGGGACCGGCGGTTCTTGCGCTGAGGCCACATCAATCAATCAAAGACAACAGTACGGCGTGATCGCTTGGACCTGGAGGTCCGCGACAAGGGCAAACCCGCCGAAAGGCGGGGACGCAAAACTACGAGGCTAACGCGTTGTTCGCTGCGCCATGCTCGTCGGGTTGCCGTGGAACCCACAGGAGCACGAAGTGCGCATCCGAGCCATCGCCACGGCCACGCTCGTGGCTATCGTCGCGGCATGTTCCGACGACAACACCACCCCACCCACATCGCCATTCGCCGTTCAATCCGCCCTGGCGACCACCACCACCCGGCTGGTCATCTCCCCGGAAGTCGACACGGTGGAGATAGGCAAGACTATCACCTTGACGGCCAGCCTGCGCGACGCGTCCGCGGGCGATTCCGCGACTTCCACTCAGAGCTCGACCGACAGCACGCCGCTGCGCTGGGGCCTGGATAACACGTCGCTCGCCTCCGTGAGGGCCGGAAAGGTACTGGGCCTGAAGGAGGGGACGGTGCGCATAGTTGCTCTCAGCGGCAACTCGTATGGGTTCTCTACAGTGGTAGTGGTCCGGGCGGCGGTCGCGGAAGTTACCGAGCCTACTTCACCGCCGGTGGTGTCTGTCGGGAGCGTGGGGTCGCTGTACTCGGGCTACCAGGCTACGT
>DATCXG010000314.1:0-8427 GCA_036565945.1 Gemmatimonadaceae bacterium | reverse complement strand
TCGTAGCTGCCACTCTGCACCACCTGCCCGTGCTGCACCACGCAGATGCGGTCGGCGTGCATGATGGTGCTCAGGCGGTGCGCTATGACAATTCGCGTGGCCTGGAGCCGTTCCAGGCTAGCGCTCACCACCACCTGCGTGCGGTTGTCCAGCGCGCTCGTGGCCTCGTCGAAGAGCAGAATGCGCGGGCGATGCACGATGGCGCGCGCGATCATGAGGCGCTGGCGCTGACCGCCTGACAGGGTGCCGCCTCCCTCGCTGATCACAGTGTGCATCCCCATCGGCATCTGCTGGATGTCGTCGGCAAAGCCAGCCATCCGCGCGGCCTCCCACGCCGTCTCCATAGCGACCGGTGCGGAGCCGACGATGTTGGTGTAGATGTCGCCGGTCATGAGCCGCCCGCTCTGCAGCACCACACCGATCTGACGCCGCACCGCCCGCACGTCGAGGCCGCCGATCTCTCGACCGTCGTAGTAGATGGAGCCTGCCTCCAGAGTCTCGAAACCGAGCAGCAGTCGGAGGATCGTGGACTTCCCCGAGCCCGATGGGCCCACAAAGGCGAGGAACTCGCCCGGCGCCACTCGCACTGTCAGGTCGCGAAGTACGAGTGGTCCGTCGGCCTGATAGCGGAACATGGCGTGCTGGATCTCGATCTCACCCGACAGCTCTCCGGGGTCCTCCTTGTCACCACTCACCTCGGGATTGGTGACGAGGATGGGCTTCGCCTGTTCGTACAGCGGTACGGTGAGCAGCATGGCGAGCAGCGCGTTCGACATCGCGACGATTCCGGTGAGGCTGACGACGAACGCCGAGAGGAACGCGAGGAAGTCGCCGGTTCGCATGACGTGCGTCTCCGTGAGCGGCGCGAGCGCTGCCCAGAAGATCAGCATGTAGGCGATGGTCGGGAACCCGGCATTGAACGCGGCCACCCAGTTGCCAATGGTGCGTACCTTGAACTGCAGTAGTCGCTGCTCGCTGAAGCACGCAGCCCAGCTCGCGAATGCGTGCGCCTCGGCGCCTGCCACGCGGAGCTTTGCGATGCTCGAGAGTAACTGCAGCACGATGCCCGCCGTCCTGGATTGCAGCGCCGAGACGCCACGTTGATACGAGAGCTGCAGGTAGGCTCCCAGACCGGTCACAGCCAGTGCCGTAGTGATCAGGAGCATCGCCCACCAGGCGAGGCGGGTGCTGTAGTGGAAGAGCAGCACGAAGTTCCCGAGCGACGTGATGCCCGCCACCACCGCGGTGACGGTGGATCCGGAGATCACCTGGCGGATGGCATCGATGCCCATTGCCCGCACGGCGAGCTCCCCCGCTGTGTACGGGCGGAAGAACGACATTGGGAGACTCAGTAGCCGATCCCACACCGCGGACTGGACGGCATTTCCCATCTTGCCCTCGATCCTCAGCAGGGCAATGCCGCGCGTGATCTCGAACATGGCAACGGAGCACGCACAGACCAGCAGGACGAGGGTCATCTGCAGCAGTTGCGACCGTTGCGCGCCGGGTATGAAGGTGTTGAAGACGACTCCGGTCGCGATCGGCGGCACCATGCCGAGGAGGCTCGCAACGAGTGTCATACCGATCACCGTCCGCACTTCTCGCCGGCATCCCTGGAACCCGAATCTCACCACATCGATGATCGACAACGCCGCCTCGGGAAAGGACCTGTAGAAGGTGATGGCGAAAGGCGCGAGCGACTCGGCCAGCTCGCTCGTCACGCGCTGCTCGGTGGCATCGAGCGGGTCGTAGAGCGTGTAGCCGCGTCCACCCCCCGGCGCCGGGCGCAATGCGACCGGCCGTCTGCCGTCCGCGATGTACCCGAGCAACGGCCCGTTGTCCTCCCGCCACCAGTCGCCGCGCAGCATGACCGCTCGAGTGCGGACCCGGGAGGCTCGCGCGATGGACTCCACTGGGTCTCGAGACTCCGGAGCGCCGGCTGCAGCCACGGGCGTCTTGATATCGATGTCGAGCCCGCGACCCACCATCCGGCACACCGTGAGTAGCGCATCGTCCAGGCGAGCAACGTCACCGGTTGCCGTCACAGGGGGTAACTGAATGCACGTCGGGCCACGCACATCGGCTTCGATCGTCGCGGCGAGGCGCGCGCACGCGCGGCTGAGTGTGGAGCGGAGTACCGAGGCCTTGAGGCGCAGGCGGCGACGCTCCGTGGTGGTCGCGCGCTCGACCATGAGCTCGACGCAGCGCAGCACCAGTGAGTGAAGCGCGTCCAGCCCAGCCCACAGATCCTCCCGCCCGAGCAGCGTCGCGGTATCCACCACCACGATCCGGCTCGCCACGCGAGACTCCACCCAGACCCGCCTGGAGAGCGGAAGGAAGCCGTTACCGTTCACTTTCAGGTCATCGTGCCCCAATAACAGCGAGTGCCCCTCGAGATGCTTGATCCAACCGACGTTCTTCCGCGGTCGGGCACTCGCCATGGAGGTCATGACGATCTCACCGCCAGGATCCAGCTCGACGCATCGTGCCGGCACGGCATCCTTCGAGATGCCGTCGCACAGGGCGTCCACCCAGCCCTCGAGCAGCACGGCCACCCGGCCGGTGTGCTCCGGCTGCTTCGCCACTTCGCGCAGGCGCGAGCGCGGAACCCGAAGTAGTCGCGTCCCCTTGGTGCCGACAGCGAGGAGCGTTCGAGCGGCGTGCGCACCCGCATCGCCGAGTCCGAACAGAGCTTGCCCGGCAGCAACACGGAACAGGTGCGTCCGCCCTCCTACTGGCAAGCCATCTTCCATTCCAACCGAGAACACGGCCACCTGCCCGGATCGAACGAGCCACACGCTCTCATCGTTCAGCACGATCGGGGTGTCGTTCCCCACGCTGAAGGCTTCGCCGTACTCCCGGAGTAGCTCGACACCCGGCTGCTTATCGCGCGATCCCCGCAGGGTTGTCATACGGCCCTCTCACTCCGCGGCGATGAGGTCGCGGTATGGGCCGGGGACCGAGCACATCCCTTCGTGCGTCCCGCGCTCCACGATCTTTCCCCTGTCCAGCACGATTATCTCATCGCAGTCACGAATGGTGCTCAGCCGGTGCGCTACGATGAGGCAGGTGCAGCCGCGCTGCCGGATGTTGTCGTCGATGAGCTTCTCCGTGGCGGGGTCGAGCGCGCTCGTGGCCTCATCGAGGATCAGAATAGTGGGATTGCCCGCCAGTGCGCGGGCGATCTCGAGGCGCTGACGCTGCCCGCCACTGAAGTTGCCACCGCCTTCGGACACCAAGCTCGCGTAGCCCCCGGAGCGCGCCGTCACATCCTCGTGGATACAGGCGTCGCGCGCGGCCCGCACGAGATCGCACTCCGGCACCGTGGCATCCCACAGGGTGACGTTCTCCCGGATGGTGCTCTCGAACATGAAGATCTCCTGATCTACCACGCCGAGGGAGTTGGTCATGACACTGCGGGAGATGCGTGTGCGCGGCTCTCCGTCGAAGAGAATCTCGCCACTCCACGCCTCGTGCAGCCCGCTCACCAGTCTGGCAACAGTCGTCTTCCCGCAGCCCGAGCCCCCCACCAACGCAACGCGGCTTCCGGGCCTCAACGTGAGGTCGAATCCCTCGATCAGCGGCGGCTCGAGTCTGCTGTACCCGAAGCTGACATTCCGCAACTCGAGGCAACCCGAGAGCTTCACCGGCGCGCCCTCATCCAACGCACCATCGTCCTCGACTATCGCGGTAGCGTCGATGTCGGCGCGCAGCACGTCGTCCAGCCGCGCCATGTCGCCCTTCACCTCCTGCAGTGTGCTGCCGAGCGTCACCAGACGGTTGACTGGCGAGAGGAAGAGGAGCACGAGTGACTGAAAGGCTACGAGCATCCCCATGCTCAGATGGCCGTTCATGACTCGGAGACCACCAACGCCGAGGATGAGCGCCGTGTTGAGGGCGAGCAGGAGGGGAGGCACGGCCGCGAGCAACTGCGTCGCGAATTGGAGTTGCTGGTACGAGTTGATGACCTTGGCCTCCTGACCGGACCACCTGGCAAAGAAGTCTGACTCCGACCCGGTGGCCTTCAGCGTCTCGATGGTCTGCAGGCCGCCCATCGCGGTCCCCATCTCCTTTCCCCGATCCTGCAACAACCGCTGGTTGAGATCGATACGTTTGCGCGAGACGTAGTGCAGCGCGGCCATGTCTACCAGCGCGGTCAGTACGCCGATCAGCGTCAGTACGACATCGTACTGCACCATCAGGGCGGCGTAGAAGACGATGACCATCACGTTCAGCGCGGTGGTAGCCAGCTCGCCAGACAACAGCCTCGCGATGCGGTCGTTGAGGGCGACGCGACTCCCGATCTCACCGGCGTAGCGCTGCGTGAAGAACTCCACGGGGAGCCGGAGCACGTGCCAGAAGAACCGGGCCGAGGTATCGAGCGCTAGCTTCGTCTCGAAGCGCAGCAGATAGTGCTGCTGGAGCCAGACCAGGCTCGCGTTGACCACGACCACCGCCCCCATCACGAAGAGCAGAGGGGTGAGCCACTCGGTGAGCCCTTTCACCAGGATGTTGTCGACGAACACCTTGCTGAAGGTGGGCGTGACGATCCCCGGTATGAGCAGGGCGAGCCCCGCCAGTGCCATGTACGCGATGGCGAGCCCGGATCCCGATACGCGGCGCCTGAACGCAGCGATCAGGCTCGGCTTCTCGCCGCCCGGTACGAAATCGGGCCCGCGTTCGAACACTAGGGCAACGCCAGTGAACGACTGGTCGAACTCGGCGTCCGGAACGTGGCGCGGCCCCGTGGCGGGATCGTTGAGATACGCCCGCTCCTTGCGGAAGCCCTCGACCACGACGAAGTGGTTGAAGTTCCAGTGCGCTACCATGGGTACCGGCATTTTCTTCAACTCGACCGGCTCTTTCTTGTATCCCTTCGCGATTAGGCCATAACGGCGGGCGGCCCGCAGCATGTTGCTCGCCTTGCTGCCATCGCGCGAGACGCCGCAGGCCAATCGCAGCTCTTCCAGCGACACGATGCGGCCGTGGTAAGCGAGCACCATGGCCAGGGCCGCCGCACCGCACTCCACTGCTTCCATCTGCAGCACGGTGGGCGTCCTGACGCGCTGCGTGGACGCACGGGGACGGAGACGGAAGCGCGGGCGGCGACCGAGGATGGATTCGAGGCGCATGGATCAGAGCCCGGTGTATTTCCGGAGGAGCGGGATCACCATCCCGATCGGCCGGTCCGCGTGCACTTCGATACTGGCCGTAGCCAGGGTACCGCTCTGAATCGTGAGGGGTGGTCCATTGGAAGACGACCACTTGTACCTGCTCGCCGTCTCCGGCGCGACCATCAGATCGGCGTGGACCTCGTACGGCGCACCGCTGCCCGAGAGCACGCTCACCAACTGGTCGTTCTTCAGCACGCGCGCCATCCCCTTGCTCGTCGCCGGGAAGTCGGACACGTAAGTGACACGTCCAAGCATCATCCCGTACTCCTCCTGCTTCACCGTGGAAGGCGCGATCTGGACAGCCATGCCGGTCCTGATCTGCTTTCCCTCGATGGACGGTACGTAGATGACCGCCACGAGGTTCTTCACGCTCCGTCCGGTGAGATCCAGACTCAGGATCGGCTCGCCGCTCGCCACGATGTCGCCCTGCTCCGTCATCACCTCCAGGACCCGGCCGGTGTATGGCGTGGCCACTTCCGACCTCTCTCTGAGCTCGCGCTCCAACTGGGCCACCTCGTGTTCCGCTTCATCGATCCTGGACTGGCTCTCGTCCATCTGTCCTCGCTGGTCGTTCTCCAGCGCGAGCAGCTTGACTCTGATCTGCGCGACCTGGCCCCGCCCCGCACTCGCCTTCTGCACTGCAGCGTTGTACTGCTCACGAGTAGTGAGCAGGGTCTGCCTGGTGATGAGGCCCTGCCGCACCAGCTTCTCCTGCTCGGCGATCTTCTGGCCGAGCCACTGGAGGCTCTCCTCGGCCGCCGCGATGGCCTGCTCGGCGGACGCGCGCTGCTGGGTCAGGGCTGCTGTCTGCAGCACGAGGTCCCTGCCGCCGAATTCGCGAGCGGACTCATACTGCGCCCGGAGGTCGGCCAGCCGGGCCATGGCCTGGTTGAGCTGATCCGTCAACTCCGGCTGCGCAATGCGCGCGACAATCTGCCCCGCGCTCACCACGTCTCCGACGCTCGCCGCGATATCGGTGACGCGGCCACCCGCGGACGGGACTACCTGGAGCACGCCGCCGCTCTTGATGAGGATCCCCTGCCCGTGCACGGTCTCCGGGATGCGGCCGGCACACCCCCAGATGATCGCCGTCAACAGCAGAGCGCCAAATGCCAGGAGTGCGATCCACCCTCTAGGCGTCGTCACCTGCATCAGCTGATCGAGCTGCTCGGGAGACGCGAGCCGGTCCAGAGATACCTTGCGGAAGACCGATTGTTGGCTCATGGCGGCGTCATCGCGGTCTGGGCGTTGGCGCTCACACGAGTGCCATCCATTGTCAACAGCGTGCCGGTCTCGTAGCGCAGCCGTGCGATAGCCACGGCGTAGTCGTGCTGTCCGGCGATCTCGCCGAGTCGCGCGTTGGTGAGCGCGTCCTCCGCGAGGATGACGTCGAACAGCGTGGACATCCCGAGCTGGAACTTGCGCTTCTCATTCTCCACAGCCTCACGAGAGCTGGCTACCGCCTCCCGCGACGCGGCCAGCGCTAACTGACCGTGCCGCAATGCCTGGACGGCTACGAGGACACCGCTGCTGATACGCCGCGCGAGGTCAGCCTCCCGAATGCGTTGCTGATCGTACAGGGAGGCAGTGCGCAGGGCCGCACCACGCGCCGCCATGTTCGCCAGTGGGAGCTCGTAGCTGAGCTGCACTGATGCATTCAGACTGGGCACGTTGCGGTAGAGTGGGGTGAAGATCCCGTCCATGCCGCCACCGGGCACGAGCCCCGCGTAACCCAAGCCGACGGTGAGATCGAGTCGGGGTCTGAGGCCGTCCCGCGCCGCAAGATCTTGCACCCGGGTTGCCGATCGACGCGCGAGCTCGGCGGCGAGATCCGCTCGGCGGTCGAGCGCCGCAGCGATCAAATTCTCCACCACAGTCGAGCCGTAGTCGGAGTCGGGCGGCTCGGCATCGTGCACCATGGAGTCAGGCAGCATGGCAGGGAACTCGGTTGCGGGCCGGGGCAGCGACACGATACTCGCCGCATCCGCGCCCATCGCCAGGCCGAGCTGCTGCCGCGCTTCGACCTCCTTCTGCTGCCCCGTGATGCGCATCGCCCGCTTCAGCGCCAGGTTGGCGAGCAATTGCTTCAAGTCCGCTACCGGGCGCTCATCGGCCTGGACCAGCTTCCGCGTGTCCTCCACCAGCTGTCGTGCACGCGCCTCGGACGAGCGATACACATCGAGCTGCTGCTCAGCGGCGAGATCATCCCAGTACGCCACCACCGCCGCGAAGACGCTCGCCGCTGTAGCATGCCGCGCATCCAGGAAGGCGGCCTCATAGGCGTGCTGCGCCGCGCGCTCCGGCGCGGCTGTCACAGCTCCCCCCCGATCCGCGAGCAGAGGGACGAGGACAGCCAGATTCACAGCCGCCTGACTCGTCGATGTTCCCGCCACGTGGGCCACACTCGCTCGAGTGAGGCCAATCTGCGGAGTGATCACGATGCCGGAGCGCAGCCGCTTGGGGAGACGCACACCATACGTGACCGTCTCGGTCAGCACGGATGCTACGGAGTTGCCGCTGGTGGGTGCAAAACTGTTTTCGCGCTCGGTGACCAGGGATGTCGCCAGCAGCGCGTCGAACGGCGCGCGGGCGGCCAGTAGCGTGCCCAGTCCGACATCCACCTGCCGTTGGCCGAGCAGCACCTGAGGACTCATGGAGAATGCCGCCTCAATCACATCCTGGAGCGTTATGCCGTCAGTTGCGCCCGGCATCGCTACAGCAGCGGGTGCGAAGGAGCTCGCGGAGCCGGCTTGCCGCATGGTGCTGTCTGACGCGCGCCCCAGCTCCGGCATCTGCGAATGCACCGGGACCGCGCACAACGGCAAAGTCCACGCGCCCAGCGTCATCGCGGCTGCGCGATGCGCCAATCGCCACCCACACGTTCGCCGACCAGCTCGCAGCCTTCGCGTTGCAACGCACGCCGCACTCGACACTCTCATCACGCGATCAACCCGGCGTGCGGACCCCAGCGAGGTTCACCCGGCACTGGCGGCACAGAATCGGGCGTGAGCCACGCCCGAGCGAGGCCACCAACAACGTGCTCGAGATCATCATCCGAGAGCTCGTTACCATCGCTCACGAAGTCGGTGGTTGCGTCGCCCGTGGGTGCGACGGACGCGAGCTCCTCTGGCGGAGCGGAGTGCTGGTCTCTCATTGCATCTCCTGGTGTTGGACCATCGGTTCCTGGTGTTGAACCATCGGTCATCGAGAGTGCGGCGATCGCCCGTGTGGCGGCGAATCGCGCGGTACCCTG
>DATCXG010000313.1:0-9967 GCA_036565945.1 Gemmatimonadaceae bacterium | reverse complement strand
GGGGTCAGGTCTCCCATGTTTAGCAGCTCTTGCCTGCTAAACATGGGAGACCTGACCCCCACCTCTACTCCTCTGAGCGCACCTCGATGACGCGCAGCGTGCGACGCAGCGGCTTGTAGTCGCCGGAGAAGTCCTGGAACTCCCTGCTCACGGCGAAGCGGCTGTTGGGAATGATCTCCGCAGTGTGGTACACGGCGGCGCGGCTCTGCACACTGAGCCGGATGGCCCCGAGCCCGTCGTCGCCGTAGCGCAGCGTGATATCATCGTAGCGGTAGCCATTGCGAGCGATGTCGCCGGCACTCACGGGTACGCCGGGTGAGAGCCTTACCGTCACGGAATCGACGAGCGCACCCCCGGCATCCTCCACCGTGAGGCGGTAGCTCCTCGCTCCGCGTGGCGCCCCGCCCTGCTGAGGGAGCTCCGCGGCCGCCCCGGCCACCGCGGGATCCACAACGCCGGACGGCTCGCCGGGATCGTAGGCGAGCGCCCGGCCGGGGAAGGGGTTGTACGCGAACGGTAACGGCAGCGCCCAGGCGGCGCGTTCCGTCATACCGACCGCCGGAATGCTCCCGCGCATCGTGGCTAGCGGAGTGGAGAAGCCCACCTTCGCGAACCGCCCGTTGGCCGTGCGGACGAAGATGGTCCCGCCGGCTCCCCGCGCATCCATGGTGATGGAGCTGTCGTAGCCGTAGGGAGGGGCGACGTTCGCATAGCGCAGGAACATCCCGTAAGAGGCGGTGGCGATCCGCTGTTGCTCGCGCGACAGGAAGAGGAGTCCGCCTGGGGCGGCGCTGGTGAGGGTGAGGGTGGACGTGCCGGCGCGCGCGGAGTCGGCGATGAAGATGTCCGCTTCATGCGGATCGAGCGTGGGGCGGTTCCGGGCGAAGCTCCAGCCGAAGGGGCGCCCGCTCTCAGTGATCCCGACGTATGCCATGCCGCCAGGGACGCGTTCCGAGCGGGGCACCGACCTCACGGCCTGGAGGAGGAGCTGCTCATCCCCGTTGGTCGCGATGTCCGAGAGACGCTCGTATCCATCCGTCTCCACCGAGAGCGTAGTTCCTCCGAGTATGAGCGGCCGAGGTCCGGGAAGCGGGATCATGAACCGTCCGTCGGCGCTAGTGCTCGTGCTGGCGGAGTAGCTCTTGTCCCAGACCAGCTGACCGCCGCTGAACCCCCAGCCCCTGGAGTGCGCGGCGATGCTCGCGCCCGCGATAGGCTTGCCCGTGGCGTAGTCGACCAGCTCGCCACTGGCCGTGCCGCGCGAGCACGCGGCCAGCGCGAGAAGAAACAAGCATTGGAAGATCCGCATATCGGCATGAGAATATGGCGACGCGAGTGACGCTTCAAGCACTGGTGAGCACGCTCGCTTGTTGCCACTGGCGCGGCAGTGACGCATACTGTCGCTGGTCTCACGCCCCTTGCCGCAGCCGACTCGCCGGACGCCATTCTCTCCCGAGGACCACTCATGGCAATAGCACCCTCGCCTGCGCCCGTGACTCGTGGACCGTACGTCCCTGCATCGCAGAGTCTCCCCGAGATCACCATCAAGGCAGTCGCGCTGGGCGTGATCCTGGCCGTGGTTCTCGCGGGGGCCAACGCGTATCTGGGACTCTTCGCCGGGATGACCGTGTCGGCATCGATCCCGGCCGCGGTGATCTCGATGGGAGTGCTCAAGCTCTTCAGGCGCTCCAACATCCTCGAGAACAACATCGTCCAGACCTGCGCCTCCGCGGGCGAGAGCCTCGCGGCGGGAGTGATCTTCACGCTCCCCGCGCTCGTGCTGCTGGGCCGCTGGGCGCAGTTCGATTACTGGCAGACCGTGCTCATCGCGGGCTTCGGTGGCGTCCTGGGCGTGCTCTTCACCGTTCCGCTCCGTCGCGCGCTCATCGTAGAGCAGCCGTTGCAGTTCCCCGAGGGGATCGCCTGCGCCGAGGTGCTCGAGACCGGTGAGAAGGGGGGCGCGGGGGTGAAGTTCGTCGCGTGGGCGGCGGTGGCCGCGGCGCTCTTCAAGTTCATGCAGACCGGGCTGCGACTGGTGGCGGGTACCGCGGAAGGAGCCACGTATCTCTTCGACCGGAAGACCATCGCCTACTTCGGATCGAACCTGTCGCCAGCTCTTCTGGGCGTGGGCTACATCGTGGGTCTGAACATCGCGGTCCTCGTCTTCATTGGCGGTGCGCTCAACTGGCTGGTGGCCATCCCCATACTCGTCGCGACCACCGGCGCGCCGGCCGGGATGTCGGCCACCGATTTCGCGGGGCAGCTCTGGTCCACGCAGACCCGATACATGGGCGTGGGCGCGATGGTGGTGGGCGGACTCTGGGCGCTCCTCAGGATGCGCCGCAGCCTCTTCTCCGGCGTGACATCCGGGCTCGCGGCCTATCGTGAGATGAAGGAAGGGAAGACGCGCGACCGTCTCGACCGCGACATGCCCATGCAGTGGGTGCTCCTCGCGATCATCGTGTCCATCATCCCGCTCTACTTCCTGTATCACTACCTGATCGGGAGCGTGGCGATAAGCATCACGATGGCCATCATCATGGTGGTGGGCGGCTTCCTCTTCTCGGCGGTCTCGGGTTACATGACCGGACTCGTGGGCTCGTCCAACAACCCCATCTCGGGCGTGACGATAGCGACGCTGCTCTTTGCGGCGCTCATCATACTGGGGCTCTTCGGCCGCGGTCTCGAGCACGGTCCCGCGGCGGCGATCCTGATAGCGGCGGTGGTGGCGTGTGCGGCGGCGATCGCGGGTGACAATCTGCACGACCTCAAGACAGGCTACCTCGTGGGTGCCACGCCGTGGAAGCAGCAGGTGATGCTCATCGTGGGCACACTCGTCTCGGCGCTCGTGATGGCGCCGGTGCTCAACCTTCTGCTCAACGCCTATGGGATAGGGCCCGTGACGCCGGAGCATCCCCAGTCGCTCACCGCACCGCAGGCGACGCTCATGCAGTCGGTAGCCGAGGGCGTTTTCCGCGGAGGGCTGCCGTGGGGGATGGTGCTGATCGGGATGGGGCTGGCGGTGGCGATCATCCTCCTCGATCTGGCGCTGGAGAGGAGAAGGAGCTCTTTCCGCGTTCCCGTCCTCGCGGTGGCGATCGGGATCTATCTCCCCTTCGAGCTCTCGGTGCCCATCCTGCTCGGTGGCATCGTCGCCTGGCTCGTGAAGCGTGCGCAGCGCAAGCGCGAGTGGGGGAGTGGCGAGGCGGCCGAGGAGGCGAGGAAGGAGATCGAGCAGCGGGGGATGCTGATCTCGTCGGGGTTGATCACCGGCGAGGCGCTGGTGGGGATCGCGATGGCGGTTCCGATCGTGATCTCGGGGAGGTCGGACGTGCTGGCGTTCTGGGGGGTGAGGGATCTGGCGTGGCCGGGGATCGTGCTGCTTCTAGTACTGATCTGGGGTATCTATCGAGCGAGCGTGCCGCGGAGGGTGTGAGGAGGATGTGCTATCGACCAGGGCTCGACGTCGCGGGCAGGCTGGCGCGTTCTCTGAAAATCGGCGCAGCATCACAAGCGGACTCGGCATGGACAGGGAGGGTGTGATGGCGTACTTTCGGCGTGGCTCACCAGTCCGCGTCCGCCAGAGAGAAGAACCATGTGCCGGCTCCCTCTCCGTGTCGTAACACTTGTCATGGCTGTCGGCTCTGGGGCGGCGCCGCTGACAGGTCGCGGCAAGCGTCTACGTCGATTTCCATGACGGAGAACAGTGGGGCGCCCCTGTTGATAGTCTGAGCAAATCTGAGCTGACATTCGAGGTCAGTTGATGCTGCATCCCCCTACCCCAGTACGGAGGCGTCATGCGCAAGTGTGTTCTCTTAGCGGCCGCGGCAACCCTGACGGTGTCGCTCGGGGCTTGTGGCAGCAGCACGTCGCAGCAGTCAGGAAGCACGTCGAATCTCTCGGTCAAGGAAGCCAGCTGGACCGGCAGCATCCGCGCGAGGGAAGCGCGAACTGGGGCGGCCGCCCCAACGAGCCCACCGGCCATGTACCAGGGGAGCGTGCGGCTCACCAAGGCTGAGGGTGACATCAGCCGCACGAACATCTACATCCTGCTCAGCGGCCCACCTCCGCAGAGCAGCGAGAGCATGTCGTGGGTGCTGGCGTCGGGCCGGTGCGGTGCATTGGAAAATCCAGTTCTCCCGGTCAGCGCGTTCGACCCGCTCGACATTGGTTCCAACGGCCGCGCGGAGAAGTCGACCACCGTTCCGTTCGAGTTTCCCGAGGACGGCATGTACCACGTCGACTTTTTCTCGGGACATTCGGCACGGCTCACTGACGTGGTGGCGTGCGCGGACCTCAAGCTCAAGGACTGATCAGCCGCCTGCTCTCTACCCGGCACGCTCACAACCGGAAATCACCCCGCCGCGCAAGCGCGGCGGGGTGATTTTCTTCCCGTCCTTAAGGCGCGCTGCCATGGCGCGCTCGGAGGAGGCGCGGAAAGAGAAACGGCCCCGCGGTGATGTTCATCGCGGGGCCGTTTCTCTTCACCAGCTTACCCTACCTGCACGGCTCACTGGTCCGGGAATACCGGGTTCGGAGCCGCGCCGCCGAAGGTGTAGATCGGCAGCTGGTCGATCTCCAGCTCCTTCGCCGGGATCGGCAGGTGCCGGGGCGTGCCCGGCTGCAGACCGTCTATACGCCGGCGGTTGAACCACTGGAGGCCAGCGCCGGTGGTGAGCAGCTCGACATCCTGCTCGTAGTGAATCGCATCCAGGATCGCGTTCGCATCGGCAGCGACCGGCGCGAGGCCACCGCGTCCGACACGCGTGTTGTTCACCTTCGCGGCGGCGATGGTGAGGTCGCCACCCGTCCGGACCAGCGCTTCGGCCCAGAGCAGGTCGTTCTCCGCCGCGAGCACCATGGGCGCTGGGGCGGCGAAGGTGCCGGAGTACCAGGAGACATCGCCACCCACGGCCTTCGCGCCGTACCGGGAGTGCTCCCAGTTACTGAAGTGCCACGCTCCGCGCGCGCAAGCGAAGGGAATCGTGCCGATGTAGGTGAAGTCGGTGGCGTACCGATGATCGGTGAAGCCCGCCGCATCCTCTGGGATCGAGGAGCAGGAGGTGTACTTCTCCGGGAGAGCCGGGTTCATCTCGTGCATGACCCGCATGCTCACGCGCAGCCAGGGACCGTAGTTGCCGTACGCCTTGTAGCCGTCCCACCAGATGGTGCCGTTGTCCTCGAAGATGGAGAAGTCGAACGGGGTGCCGGAGCTGATCCCATTCGAGGCGTACTGGAGGACCTTGTTCCAGTCCACAGCGGCGTTCTCGGTCGCGTTGCGCGGCGTATACGCAAGGATGCGCGCCGCCATCGTGTTGGCGAGCTTGCCGATGTTCTCCGCCGTCAACTCGACGCCGTCGATGGGGAGCACATTGTCCGGCAGTGTCCAGGAAGCGCCGGAGGTAGCCGCGATCACCGCATCGAGCTTCGATACCGCGAATGCCTCGATATCCTGGTAGGGCTTGATGTCCTCCACGGGGACCGGGATCTCCATGGTCTCGTCCACGGCCCAACCCTTGTCGAAGATCATGGCAATGTTGCCGAGGGTGAGACCCTGGGTGAGCATGGCGAGCTCCTTGTAGCCATCACCAACTACGATACCGTTAGCCATGGCGCGCAACGCGTCGTTTGCCTCTCCCAGCGCCGTGTAGTTGTTGTACCATGGGTTCTGAGCCATGGAGGTGTAGTCGCCACCCGTCGTGTTGTTGGGGTACGCCAGGCGCGGCTCCGAGGAGCTGAGGTTCATCCCGAAGTTGTTGTATGAACCGGTGAGCGCGTCGGCCATCACCGCCAGCGCCAGAGATGGATTCTCCTGGTTGGTGGCATCGTGCCAATCGGCAATGGAGGCCGCCGCCAGCTGTTCCACGTCGCTCGGCGTCGATATCGCGCGCTTCGTGTCCGGCTGGTTGTGGTTCGGTATGGTGAGGTCCTGCGAGCAGGCCGCCAGGGCCAACATCACCCCGCCTGCCGCCAGCAGTGCCCTCGAGTGGATCAATCTCATGAGAAGTTCGCTCCGAAGTCGTGTGTACATGCTCAGAAGCCGAGCTCGATCTGGGCGGAGATCGTACGGAAGGCCGGGTAGCGGAATCCGTCGATACGGAAGTTGGCGTCGCCGCCAGAACCAGCTTCGGGATCGAAGCCCGTGTACTTGGTCCAGGTCTTCAGGTTGCGACCGATGACGGCAAGCTTGGCCGACCGGACGAGACGGTCGACTCCGATCTTGTCGAGAACCGAGTTGGAGAACTGGTAGGCCACCGAGAGCTCGCGGAGCTTCACGAAGCTTCCATCCTCCACGAAGTAGCTGTTCGGGTTGAGGACGTTGTAGAGCGTGTTGGCGTAGTAGCCATACGCGATCTTGTCCTCCTGCTTTCTCGCCGACTGATCCAGGGCGCCATGGCGGTAGTCCTGGAACATCCACTGCTTGGTGAAGTTGTAGATCTGGCCGCCCTGGGTGCCGACGAGCAGGCCGTAGACCGAGAAGTTCTTGTAGCGGACCGTGTTGGACCAGCCCCAGGTGAAGTCGGGGTTGGTGTTGCCGATGATCCACTTGTCCACGCGGTCGCCGTTGCCGTCGGTCGAGACGTAGGCAAAGGGCTTCTCGTTCGGCGTGCCCTTCTCGTCCTTCTTGACGACCAATCCCTCGACGTTCTTGGTGTAGAGGTTCTCGATGTCGGCGAGGGTCATTCCCGCGTTGGCGGGATTGTCGAGGAGCTGAGAGTACTCGGTGACCCACTTGGTGCCGTAGATCACGCCGAGGTCTTCACCCTGACGGTAGTAGAAGATCCCCTGACTCTGACCACCGGCGTTCTGCTGGAAAGCTGGCGCATCGAGCTGGTCGATGTGCTGCTTGGTCTTCTGGCCAGTGAGGGTGAAGCTGTAATTGAGGTCAGGCTTGTCGATGACGCGGGTGGTGAGTGCGAGCTCGAATGTCTTGCCCGAGATCGTCGCCGCGTTGTCCCAGAAAGTGTTCCAACCGGAACGTGCGATCGACTGGGGGACCGGGAGGAACGCGCTCGTGGTCTTCCGCTGCGAGTTCACCAGCTCGAGGTCGAAGCGCTGGAGGAAGCTCACGTTGATGCCGTACTCGGTCTCCTTCTGGATGGCCGGCTTGAGGTTCGGGTTGCCCTGCTGGTCCTTGCCGTAGTTGCCGTTGCTGACGTCGTACGTCTCGAACTGATAGCGGAATTCCGGGCGGAGGCCGGCCGTCCCGACGGCGGCGCGGAGCTTCAGCTCCTGGATGCCGGGGATATGGAAGTCCTGCGTAACGCGCCAGGCACCGGAGACGCCGTAGAAGTTCGTCCAGCGCTGATCCTGTCCGAAGAGCGACGAGCCATCGCGCACGTACACGAGCTGCGCAAGGTAACGGTCATCGAAGTTGAGGCCCTGCGTCACGAGCCCCTGGATCGAGCGGGTGTTGTACACCGCCGAGTTGGCCCGCATGGTAGCGGGGTCGATGGCGTTCAGCGTCGGAATGTTGCGGAGCTTGAACTGGCCACCGTTCGTGTTGATCACGTCCTCGTGCTCGTCATCATAGAGGTACGTGAGCTTGGTGGTCATGCTGAGCTGCGACAGGTTGTACGAGAAGGTGCCGTTGACCGCGGCGTTGCTCGAGACATCGCGATCGGTACCGTACTGCAGGTAACCAGGCTGCTCGACACCGTCGGTGTTCAGGTAGCCATAGAACTGGTAGGTGCCCGCCTGCCTGTTGTAGCGGTCCGTCCCGTAGGTGGCATCGAGGGCCAGCCAGCTGGTTGGACGATAGCGAGCGGTGAACGATCCGAAGAGGCGGTCGCGCCGCTCCTCGTTCTTGGTGTTCTGCAGGTCGTAGAGCGGGTTTCCGCGCGAGTTGTTCGCGATGTTCGGATCGAGGAAGTTGTTGTACAACACCGTGTCTGACGGCCCGTTCGGGTGCAGAAGATCGATGTCGGGCGGGGCCTGCAGGAGCGAGAAGAAGCTCAAGGCATTCCCGTCGCGGTCCACCTGATCGTTGGAGGTGTAGCCGTACATGAGGCTCGACGACACGTCGATCTTGTCGGTGATCCCCTGGTCGATGTTGAAGCGGAAGTTCGACCGGGTGAAGCCGTCAAGGATTGGCATGACGCCGGGATCCCGCAGCCTGGAGTAGGACGCCATGAAGTTGGTATTCCCCTTCCGGTAGCCCATGCTCAGGTAGCTGTTCGCCACCGTGTTGGACTGCAGCCAGGTCTGGAGCTGGTTGCGCCAGTAGTGCTGCGGATCCTGCGACTGGTTTGGGAAGGGGCTGTCCATGAACTGGTCGGCCTTCACCTGGCGGATCCCATCTGCATCCGTCACGATCGAGCCGTCGGCGTTGATCACGTATGGGTTGCTGTGGTTGAGCGGCACGTAGTGCTCGATCCCGCTGCGCCCGAACTCGCTCTTGACGTTGAAGCGGACCTCCCCGTCGGGAAGCGACTTGCCGCGGCGCGTGGTCACCGCGATGATGCCGTTGGCGGCCTGGGAGCCGTAGGTGTTGGCAGAGGCAGCGCCCTTCAGCACCTCCATGCTCACGATGTCCTGCGGGTCGATCGTGGCGAGACCGTTCTTGGACACCACGCCGTCGATGATGTAGGTTGGCTGGCTGTTACCGATCTGCAGAACGGTGGACCCGCGGATCTGCACGGTCGCCACTGAACCAGGCTGCCCCGATTCGGAGATCACCTTGACGCCGGGCACCTTGCCCGAGAGCGCGCTGCCGATGTCGGCAGCCGGCACCGTCTGGATCTGGTCCTCGCTGACCTTGGAGATCGAGATGGTGGTGTTCTTCATGCTCGTCGCTGCGGCAACACCCGTGACCACCATCTCGTCGAGGCGGCGGACGTCTTCCTGGAGCGCGAAGTCGAGCGTGTGCTCACCGGCGGTGAGCGCGAGCTGCTTGGTGACAGGCGAGAAGCCGAGGCGCCGAGCGATGACGTCCAACGTCTGTCCCTTGACGTTCCCCGCGCTGATGCTGAAGGAGTAGAAGCCCTTCGCGTTGGTCACCGCTCCGACGAGCAGCGACTGCACGGATACCTGGGCGCCTTCCAGCGGCTGCCCGCCCGGTCCCGTGACGGTTCCTTTGATGACCGCGTCCTGCGCGTGTGCCAACGCCGGCATCGCGAGCGCGGACACGAGGAGCGAAGCAGCTATCGCAAAGAGCCGCCTCGCGCGTGTGATTCTCATGATGGTTGATCCCCTGAACGATGTCGATGGATGGTGAACCACCGTTATCCGAGTGAAACACCGTGAAACTCCGTCCCGGTGTTGGCCGTATAACCTTCAGATCTCCGTTACCGGCCGAGCGCCCGATGGCGAGAGTGTCTCAAACAGTATGGATCATTCGCTCCTCCGCGTGGGTAGTGGGATCAGGGACAGGGCAACCATTCCAATGACTGCGGTGTCCCAAGGGTATAGCAGATGGAAATCGTGTCGGGGGCAGTGAGCTGGCGGGTGCAAGGACGGAAAGCTGATAGCGCGCCGTACTGAAAGAGCACGCGAGGCACCGGTGCTTGTGGTGCTCGCCACGTCGTTGCTTGCCGTCAGACGTTCGTGCGACTGATTCGGCTTCTACTCTACTGCTTCAGTTGAGACCACCGCGGCGCCGAGAGGCGGTGCGATGGATACTGGGCTATGGTGGGGAGTGCGTTGTGGAAATACAGCGCAAAAACGGCGTCCTCTATCAGCTGCGGGAACAGCATGGACCACGGTCCGCCGCCCAACGGTAACGTCGACCAGCAGGCTCTCGGCTGGGTCGATGCGTCAATCGGTTCGGCGGACACTGCTTTATGACCGGGAGCTAAAGTGCATTCACCCGGCCCTAGTGTCAAGCTTCGGTAGGATGCCGGTCAGGTATCCACCGGGCCAGCCCCCGCTCCCTACCGCCTCTCTTCCGCCTTCGCGAACCGGTACGAGCGCAACGCCGTCGCCATCCCCCGCTCGAGGGCCTCGCGCGCCACTCGTTTGGCGTAAG
>DATCXG010000105.1:0-6151 GCA_036565945.1 Gemmatimonadaceae bacterium | reverse complement strand
ACTGCACCCGGAAGCGCGCGAGTGGTCCGCTGGCGCCGCCGAGGGTTAGTGTGGAGTCGGTGACCTGATAGTTGGTGACCTCGGGAATCATGCCGAGGAAGCGGCGCTCGAGGTCATCGCCCTTCGCGCATGCCATCTTGGTGGATACGGCGGGCCCGAAGTGAATGCTGTCGCCGATGGCGGTGTAGCTCGCGCTGTACCGATTGCAGCCGGCGAAGCCGCTGGCACGCGCGGCTGCTGAGTCGAAGCGGATGGTGGCCGGTCGGTCGCCCGCCCCCAGCGGCGCCACGCTGTCGCCGAGCATCACCAGAGCCCATTCACGATCCGCGAGCGGCGATGATGGGGTGGACTGCTGCTGCGATACACCAGCTTCGGGCGCTCTGCCTTCGGGTGCCTTGGCGCAGGCGATCAGCGTGAGTGCGGCCATGCTGGCGGCGAGGCACGTGAATGTGGTGGATCGCATTGAAGTCTCCTTGACTCTGGGGGCTGCTGGTACTGAACCGGGCAGACTACTCGGCGAAGTTGGTCGGGTGGTAGGTCATCAGTACCTCGATGGGGATGCGTGAGGTCGAAGCGACGCCTCTCAGTTACCACTTCTCGTCGGCCGTGGGTCCGTAGATCGGCGGCAGCGGCACGTCCACCAGCCTCAGATACACCGTTAGCTGTCCGCGGTGATGGATGAGGTGGTTGAGGTGCATGCGCACCACCTCGCCACGCGGTGAGGTGAAGAGCACGTTGTCGCCGTGCTTGAGCGACCACGGCTCGTCGAGCGCGTCGCCAGTGACGGAGCCCAGCGCCTCGCGCGCCTCGCGCACATTCCTGTCGAACTCGTCCAGCAGCGTGTCCGTAGATTCGAAGCTGTAGCCGGCGGACTTGCCCAGGTCGATGTATGGCTCACGTAGTGAGGAGGCGATCCAGCCAGGCATCCACGATACGAGCTGCGCGAGGTGGCCGAGCGCGAAGGACTTTGCGTGCGGCTTCCAGGTGCCCTTGTCGGTCGGCACGCGCTCCAGGAGCTTGCGCGTGGAAGCCATCTCCTGGTCGAACTCCTTGAGCGGGATCGCGGGCGTGGTCATGAGGACTCTCGCGTGACGGTAGAGTGAGGGCGGTGTGCTTCTCGACGCCTCACATCCTAGTCGTGTGGCGCTCGAGGTCAAGGACGGTCGCGCGGATATTACGCTGCCATAGCGTCACCCTGCCGTCACCTTCATGGAGCAACACCTTCCTGGCCTTTCAGCGAAACGACCACCGTGCCCTCGGCACGGTGGTCGTTTCGCTGAAAGCCTGGGTCCCGCGTATCTCAGTGGCTGATCGTCGCGCCCCTCGCCAGATCGTGTCCGGGGATGTACGCGGGAGCGGGCACGCCACCCGGCTGGTCCTCGTCCACTGCAGGCGCCGGACCGCGCGCCTCTAGTGAGGTGAGGAAGCGGGAGACGAAAAGCAGCGTTACCAGGAGCAACCCCGGGTAGCCGACGCCGGCCAGCAGGTAGGGCAGGTGCGGGTCACCCATCCGCACGGCGTGCAGGTTGAAGCTGAGCAGCCCCATCGTGATGATGGCTCCGAAGATCCACATGCTCATGAGCCAGATTCCCGCCTCGAACCCGCTGAGCGGCCTGGCCCAACCGGTGGCTGGCCGCGCGGTCGGCCGCACGTGCTCTGCAGGCGCACTCGCCATCGTCGCGGCGGCTGCCGGCGCAGTCGCCGTCACGATCCCCGCAGATGCAAGAGCGGGTTGTGCCGCCAACTCGTGATGCGCATGCGCCAGGTGGTGGTCATGCGAGGCACCAGCGCCCAAGCGAATGCGCGCCCCGAGGGTGAAGAGGTCGAAGGCCACCACTCCGGCCCCCACGGTGAAGATGAAGCCGAACACTGGCACGAGGATCCGGTACAGCGTCATCGCCGGGAACAGGTCGCCGCCGAACCAGTCGAGAGCCAGAACGCGGTTGATGAATATCTGAACAGTGCCGCCCAGCGCGAAGGCGAAGGTCATCCCCAGCATGCCGGTGAATACGAGCCAGAATCCGAGCTTGCCGAGGCGCTGGTCGAAGTTCCGGGCACCACGCATGGCGGGAATGGCGAAGT
Organism: Gemmatimonadaceae bacterium; assembly: GCA_036565945.1. Lineage (GTDB taxonomy): Bacteria > Gemmatimonadota > Gemmatimonadetes > Gemmatimonadales > Gemmatimonadaceae > JADGGM01. The sequence continues at coordinate 4,069 of DATCXG010000105.1, read as the reverse complement.
ACGCCGCGCCAATTCCCAGCATCCCGAAGGTGCCGAAGAGCGCGAGGTGAGCGTGACTGGGTGTTATCCAGGTTCCGTGAGACCACACGTTGGTGAGCGCGAAGGTCATGCTGAAGCCGAGGACTCCCGCGCCCACCTGCTCGAGCACCACGGAACCGAGCAGGAAGTAGAATGCCGGCAGGTTCGCAAGCGGCTTGTTGTCGTGATGGGCGTCGAGGTACATGTGCCAGAAGCAGAATACCAGTGGCAGAGGCTCGAGCGCGCTGAAGAGCGAGCCCCAGAACTGCCAGAACTCGGGTGTCCCGACCCAGAAATAGTGGTGCGCATTGCCGAGTAGTCCCGAGAGCCACACCAGAGTCACGCCCCAGAAGACGGCGTATCCCACCGCACGGATGCTCGCGCCGAACATGTACACTATCAGCGCGCCGATGAGGCTGATGTGGATCACCTCCCACACACCCTCCACCCAGTAGTGGACCACGAACCAGCGGAAGTACTCCTGCAGATCGATGCGCGCCACGAAGAAGAGACCGAAAACCCACATGGCTGCCAGCGCGGTGACGCCGATTCCGAGGCCCCAGTGGATCTCATTCCACTCTCGGATGGCCGGGAAGGTGCGCAGGACGATGTAGCCAAGGATGGCGAAGCCGATCAAGATGAGGATGTCGGCCACTCGCCCGGCGTCCAGGTACTCGAGCCCCTCCTGCAGCCACGGCTGCCCTCCCCACCATCCCGCGATGCCCTTCTGTGCCAGGCCGAGCGTCATGACGTTCCAGACCACGATCACGATCAGTGCATAGAAGAGCACCTTCACCAGCCATGGCGCCGCGAGCTCCCGCTTCGATAGCAGCGGTCCGACGAACAGGATGGCGCCGATGAAGCCCGACAGGATCCAGAAGATGCCCAGGTTGGTGTGTTCCGCGCGGGCGACGTTGAAGTTCAGCACGCCGGCCAGGATGTTCGGATCCACCCGCTGTGCCGCGATGATGAGACCGAAGGTGATCTGGATCAGGAACAGCACCAGCATGAGCATGAAGAAGCGCATGCTGAGTCGCTGGGTGTCGTATTCGATACGCATCACTTCCTCCCCAGGCTGCGGATGTACGCGACGATGGAGCCGCGCTGTTCATCGGTGAGAAGCGTTGCGTAGCTGGGCATGAGTCCAGCCGTGAAGCCGGCTACGACCTTTGCGTTGGGATTGTTTATGGATTCGGCGATGTAGGCGTCGTCCGCCTCCATCTTGGAGCCATTATTGAGCTCTACCGTCGAGCCGTACAGCCCTTCCCAACCGGGTCCGACGAGGGTCTGCTTGCCGGTGGAGTGGCATGCGGTACAGCCGACGTCCTTCACGAGTTGCGCGCCTCGCGCAACGGAATCCGCTGGCGCGGCCGGAGCCGCAGCGGTCGTGCTGGATGAGCTGCTTGCGGTACCGGGCGCCGATGTGGCACTGGCGGTGCCCGCGCGCCCGGGCGCCGCTCTCGGATTGGAGAGGCCATCCACGAGTGGCTTCGGGGGCCATCCTTCGGTGTTCATCGCGGAGGTGTACTTCAGGAAGGCGATGAGCGCGCCCACCTCATCCTTCGTGAGCGGCAGATTGGGCATGTAGCTGCTCCCCCCACCACGACGCTCGATCCGCTTCCGGGCGCCCGGATACGCTGCGAAGTATTCCTCCGCCGTGGTAGCCTTCGACTCAGCGGCGTTTGTGCTGTCCTGGAGCTGTACGCTGAGCGCGACGGCTGTGGGCCACGAACCGGCCGAGGGAAGGAACGCCGCGAGCCAGGCCGGGCCCGCCTTCTCGTAGACATCGGTGAGATCGGGCCCGAAGTAGGCGCCGTTCCCCACGATCGTGTGACAACCCATGCAGTTGTAGGCCTGGAAGACCCGCTTCCCTTCCACTGCTCCGTACTTCCCGAACGACACCTTGTCGGGCGTCACCTGCGGTCGTGAACCGATGAAGGAGAGCCCCGACAGTACGATGAAGATCACCACCATGAAGCCGAGGATGGCCAGCGCTGTGTGCCGTTTGCGTGGTTCGTCGTGGCTCATGGCTATGCCTCCTCATCCGGTGCGTGTTCATGCAGCTCGTGCGTGAACAGCATGTGCAGGCTGCGAATGAAGACGTAGAAGATGTAGACGGCCAGCACGAACCCGATGACGAAGTACAACCACCATGCTACCCGGGACTCGGGCCAGAACTCGAAGTTGCGTGAGTAAGGCCACGAGAGAAGCATGCTCACCGCACTGGCCAGCACGGAGAGAGAAAGGTCTATCGTCCGTTGCGACATTGCACGACACCTCAGGCGGGGCGAGGGGTGGTGGCGGATCGGGGAGGGCGTTCCGGCGGGTAGCGTCACCTGACCGGAGTTACGTAAGAGAAGGTGGGGACGTCACTGCCCGCGCGCTGTGACGGATGTCATACGCCGCCTGGAGGCTCGTATAGCGGTAGCCCAGGTGGCTCTCGTCCCGGCCCCGCAGGGCCGGAACGGATATCACATACTGCCTGCGCTACTCAGTTGCCAGGATGGTACTGCCGCTCGATGTGTCCCTCGAGTTGCGAGCGGTAGAAATACACGTCCCTGAGATCGCCCGTGCTGTACCGCATCGCCTGATCGTTGAAGTGCGGTGACGCCGGATTGCCGCTCTCTCCACCGGCCGAGACGGCCCTGGCACGCACGCTGTCGCCGAACTCCACGACTGCCACGAAGCTGTTCCCGCTGGTACCGTACCACTTCTTCGTTCCCTCGTATGCGCGCGCTCCGAATGAAGCCAGAGAGCCCCAGCGAGCGGAGGTGAAGCCGACGGGAATGCTCGGCGCCGCATCGTTGAACGGTTGGACTATGTCCCCGGTGAGGCGCTGGAAGCGATTGATGTGGCCCCAGGGAGTCTTCCAGCTTCCGAAGTCGGCCTCGAGCTTATCGGACGCAGCGGCGAGCGCCTGGAGGCGATCTTCAGCCGTAGCCCGGGTGGCCATGTAATCGTAGACGGAGACGCCCGCCTTGCGGGCCTCATCGCCCACGCGATTTGCGAGCTCCTCTCCCCAGAACACCGCGAGCGACGTGGGGACCGACGTCACCGACCAGCGGAGATCCCAGCTCCGCAGGAGCTCGATCTGCGCGGACAACTTCGCCTTCAGCGGATCCGCAGCGGAGAGCCGGTCGTACGCCTCGAGGAGCGGTGGGATCGTCGGCTCGAAGCCCGTGAGATAGCTGTCGTACGCCGCGGAGATGAGCGACTGCACGGTGAAGTCCTTCCTGTTCTGCAGAACCCTGATGGCGTGCAGGCCGCGCGCGGACTCACCGCCCTTCTCCACGTATACGGGGTAGTCAGCCTTCTTCGGACTGCTCGGCCCCGCGGCCGACCATGGCCAGTTATTGCTGTTGTATAGCCAGCCGCTGGCCGGATTCAGTACCAGCGGGCTGTCCTCGATCGACAGGGGGGCATGCCACTCGGTGGCCGGATTGCTGCCGTCCACCGGATGCGTCCAGTCGAACTGGGTGTCACGCTTCGGGATGAAGTTGGAATGGAAGTAGGCGATGTTTCCGTCGGCGTCGGCGAAGATTGTGTTGTTCGACGAGTTGGTGTGCAGCTCCATCGTCTTGTGAAATTCCTTGTAGTTCCGCGCCTTGGTCCGCGTGTACGACTGCGTCAGCGCCTTCACGGGAGCCTCCATCAGTCTGATGCTCACCCACTTGCCATCCTCCTCGCGGACGATCGGGCCGTGATGCGTGCGGTACACGGTGAACACCTTCTGGGCCATCCCGGTATCGGTCTTGTATGGCACCGTGATGCGGGTGGTAGTCACTGGCCGCTCTTCCTTGCCATAGCGGTAGTAGAGCCGGCCGCCCTTCCGCACCACCGTCTCCAGGTACTCGTCGATGTTGTCCACGCCGCTGGACGTGTGCATCCATCCGGCACGCTCGTTGAACCCCTGGTAGACAAAGAACTGGCCCCACGTCACGGCGCCGTAAGCGTTGAGCCCTTCTTCGCTGACCACCTGTACCTCGGCGCGGAAGAAGAACGACGTGTGGGGATTGATCAGCAGGAGCGCGTGGTGGCCGATGGTGTTCGA